>JAJBSZ010000420.1 GCA_020861125.1 Planctomycetota bacterium
CACTGGGAGGGGGGTGGAATACCCCGTGTCCCGTGGCCGGGGCGGACGGCGGCAGGCATCAGGCAGTACTCGCAGCCTGAAGCGGCATAGAGACGCCACTAGGGCGTGGGTGGGGGGAACGGTACCACGCGCCAGGACGACAGGTAAGAATAGGGGTTTTCCACAGGCCAGTAAGAGGAGATGTCCCATGGCGAAATACTCCGGCGATGCGGTAATGGCGTGGTGCCGAAAGAAGGCTGGCTGGTTATTTGGAGCGCTGGTCGGCCTTGCCTCGACCAAGGGCTGGCGGCGGTGGGCCCTCTTGGCCCTGTCGCTGATGGTGTTCGCCTTCGCGCTGTGTTTCCTGTTTGGCGGTCCTTCCTACGAAAAGGACCCGTCTGCGCTGGTGCCGCGATCGGCAGGCCTCTACGCCGAGACCCGGGACATGGACGCCATGCTCCGGACGGTCAGCGCCTGGGGGTTGTGGCGGGACGAGCGACGCACCACCATTGACGGCCAGTGGAGCCAGCTCCAGGTGGACGTGGCGGGAGCCATTGGCGACAACGTGGCCGGCTTGGGCACGCGGTTGCCCCTCGCCTGGCTCACCAACAGTAAAAATGCCGCCTGGGTGGTGGCCGGCGGCGACGAGGAACCGGAGTCGTGGGCCTTGTTCCTGCATCTGGAGTCGCCGGCGGACGAGCTTTCAGCGATGGCGGTGGAACCCGGCCTGCAGCTGACGGAACTCGCCGGCACCCGGACGGACGGGGTCTTTTCCCTCTCGGGCGAGGGGAATGGCCAGCTGTTTTTTGGGGTGATTGGTCCCTGGCTCATCGTGTCGTCCTCGGATGTTCTGCCATTTTTTGCCTTCGAGGGGCGGAAAAAACCGGCCTTATCCCTGGCCAATTCCCGCATTCTCGACCCCTGGACCTGGGGCATGGTGCTGCGCGCGGTGGTGGATCCCAACCGCGCCGACGTTCTGCCGCGGCTGGGCCGTGCCTTGGGCACACCCGAGTGGATAGCGCCCGACGCCCGGCTGGCGGTAAAATCCTCCAAGCTGGAAAAGGGGGGCAGGGCGGTGTTTTCCGTGGCTTCCCGGCGCCTGGGACAGCCGTCGCACCACGGCTTTCTCCGCTGGCTGGGCCGATTGATCTGGGTCGTTCTCGGCGTCACCGCCCTGGCCGCCATCGCCATGACCCTTTTGTGCATGATCGGCTGGAGCGCCTGGCTCAAGGCCGCCGCCATCCGGGCCGGCATCCGGCATGCGCCGCAGCCCGCCGCGCCAGAGCCATCGCCAGCCTTTGTCGAAGACATCGGCGCCCACCGAGCGCCCCCAACGGAGGCCGTGGAACCCGACGTTCGGCCGGATATTGTCCCCGATATCGTGCCGGAAACAGACATCGAACTGGACATCATCTCCTCCACCCGGCCCGACGATCTGCCGGAACGGGACTGACCTCCCGTCTTCACAAAAAAACCCGCTTCCCCGGTGAAGCGGGTTTTTTTGTGGTATACTGGATCGGCATGCCGTCGCAAGCCGGAATGGCACCGGGGCCACTCCTGCGGCGGAAATGTCGGTGCCCGCACCATTTACGGCCTGGCAGGGAAAACCCCCCGGTCCTCCTCCCTCGCTGGAGACGGGTCCCGATTTCCGGGCCGGACCGGGCGGGCGCGAGGGACACGAGGCTGCGCGTTCGCTTACGAGCCATACGGTCATGCCTCGGTGTTTTTCGAGTGCAGTTGCAGGCAATGCCGCCCCCAACGCCAAAAAAATCCACGGAAAACCCTGCCGGCGGGACCGGTCTCGAGCCGGAAGGGTATTCGTAAACACAGGCCAAAAGTCCTATGAAAGTGATAAAATATCCAAAACAAAAGTTGCACTAGGCCACTCTTTGGAATAAAGTGAAAATAGCGATGCGGCAAGGAGTTCGCGCTGCCCGATTTTCTCTCCGGGAAAGGGCTGTGCGACATGATGTGGAAAAGTGTTTTTCCAATAATCGCGGTGGTATAACGACGACGAGCAGGGATTCTTCCGCTTCCTCCCGGTTTGCATGTTGGCTTGCGGACCACGGGCGGGGGAGCGCTCACGATATACGCAGTGTTACCGACGTATTTGTTCGCACGAGACCGCCATACCGATCCGGGTTCGGACGTCCGGTGTGGCATTGCATACGCCACCAACCGCAGGCACTCTGTCGCACGAAGCGGACTGCTCCGGGCGGTCTCGACCACGGAAAGGACGGTGAAGGGATGCCAAAAGATATAAAAGCCGAATTCGGCAGGCTGATGCGCCTGTCCCGCGACGCCAAGGGGATGTCCCGGGCGACCTTGGCCATGCGGTTGGGGATTAGCCCCAAAACCATTCAAAGTTGGGAAATGGGGAGGACCTTTATCGAGCGGCTGGATCTCATCCCGCAATTGGAAGCGGAATTGGAGTGTTCGCTGTCCAGCCTGATCGCCCGGGCGACGGGCGCCACGGTGGGCGCTTCCGCCAGCCAGTACGGGCTGATCGACGGCAATGCCGGTCTGGATCAGCACCAGATGGGCGCGGCGTCGCAGCAGAAGCTCATGACCCGACCGGGGCCCCTGTCGCCCCGGTTCACCCTGGCGACAGCCGCGTCCGTCGCCGCCAACGAGGCGCCGGAGAACTTCGAGGTGGAATGGGTGTCCGTACCCATGCTCAAGCCCTCGGCGGTGCTGAATCCCGTGTTCGCCACCCAACCCAAGGACGTGATCCGCCACGTGATCATCCCGCGGGAATGGGTGCCGCGGGCGGGGGTGCTGGTAGCGGTCCGGATGGGGGATTCGGCCATGATGCCGATGATTCCCCTCGGCGCCACCGTTATTCTCGACCTCCGGCCCATGTCCTTGGATCGGGCCCTCAGCCGCATCGCGGCCATCGATTATGTGGGCAAGGGACTGCGCATCCGGCGGGTGGTGCGGGACATGGCGGGCGAACGCTACTACGGCGCCAGCATCACCGAACACGGCCGGGCGCAAATCCCCATCCGGCCCGGCAAGGGCGACCGGGTTCTGGGCGAGGTGATCGGCGTGATGGCGTCGGTCTGTTGACGCCCGATTCCCCTTGACAAACGCCGGGACCCTGGCGAATCTTATCGGGTACGGGAACACCTCCGGTGTTCCCGTTTTCTTTCCGGCACCCGGGGGAACCGGACGGTACTTGGCAGAGGAGACCGGATATGGGTCACATTACGGATTTCATCGATCATCATTACCGCCACTTCAACGCGGCGGCCCTCGTCGACGCGGCCACCGCGTACAAGAAACATCTGGACTCCGGCGGTACCATGCTTCTGGCCATGGCCGGCGCCATGTCGACGGCCGAGTTGGGCCTCAGCCTCGCCGAAATGATCCGCACCGACAAAATCCACGCCATATCCTGCACCGGCGCCAATCTGGAAGAAGACGTCTTCAACCTGGTGGCCCACGACAGCTATGTCCGGGTGCCCGAGTACCGCGACTTCACCCCCGAGGACGAACAACGCCTGCTGGAACGCCACCTCAACCGGGTCACCGATACCTGCATTCCCGAGGAAGAAGCCATCCGCCGCATCGAGGGGGAAATCCTCGAGCTGTGGTCCGCCGCGGACCGGGCGGGCGAACGGCTCTTCCCCCACGAGTTCCTCTACCGGCTGCTGCTCTCCGGCCGCTTGGAAACACTGTACCAGATCGATCCGGACAATTCGTGGATGCTGGCGGCGGCGCGGAAAAATCTGCCCATTTTCGTACCCGGCTGGGAGGACTCGACCCTCGGGAACATTTTTGCCAGCCATGTGCTGTCGGGAACCATCAAAAACGTGCACACGGTGCGGACCGGCATCGAATACATGACCCGGCTGGCCGATTGGTACGGCAGCCAGTGCCGGCAGGGTTCCATCGGCTTCTTCCAGATCGGCGGCGGCATCGCCGGCGATTTCACCATCTGCGTCGTGCCGATGCTGCGGCAGGACATGGAGCAGGATGTGCCGCTGTGGGGATATTTCTGCCAGATCAGCGACTCCACCACCAGCTACGGCAGCTACTCCGGCGCCGTGCCGAACGAGAAGATCACCTGGGAAAAACTGGCGGTCGATACGCCGAAGTTCATCATCGAATCCGACGCCACCATCGTGGCGCCCCTCATCTTCGCCTACGTGATGGATAAATAAGGTATGGCCCATAAAAAATCCCGGCCCCGTTCCGGTGCGGCCAAAACCACCCCTCGCTCACGCCGGCCTTCGACGGAGACGCCGGCTGCCCCTCCGGCATCGGCGTCCACTTCCACCCCAATGCCGGTGGCGCCCGGCGCGTTCCTCGGTCTGCCGCCGGCGGCCAGCTCGTACGAAACGGCCTCGGTCGTCATCCTGCCGATGCCGCTGGAGGCATCGGTGAGCTACGGCGCCGGCACCGCCGCCGGTCCGGCCGCCATTCTCGCGGCGTCGCAGCAGGTGGAACTCTACGATCCGCGCACCGACAGCGAACCGGCCATGGTCTACGGCATCCATACCCTGCCCCCTCCCGCCGCCTTCGGCTCTCCCGGGGCGACGGTGGCCGCCAGGTTGGACGCCATTGCCGAAAGCACCGCGGAACACCTGGCGGCGGGCAAGCTGGTGGTGGCCCTCGGCGGCGAACACACGGCCAGCCTGGGCGTCGCCCGAGGCGTGGCGCGCGGGGGCGAGTTCACCCTCGTCCATATCGATGCCCATGCCGACCTCCGGGATACCTACGAAGGCGATCCCCTGAGCCACGCCTGCGTCATCCGGCGCATCGCCGAACTAACGGAGTGCGAGGCGGTGCTCCAGTTGGGCATCCGTTCCACCAGCAGTGATCAGATGGAATTCGTCCGGGCCCACGCGCCGGGCCGGGACCGCCGTCCGGAGATCCTGACCTGGTTCGCCTGGGACATGCACCGCCACAAGCGCTGGAAAGGGGAATTGGCCAAGGCCGTTCGCGGCCGGCGCGTATTCCTTTCCTTCGACGTGGACGGTCTGGACCCGTCGGTGGTCCCGGCCACCGGCACACCCGAACCGGACGGCCTCACCTGGCGCCAGCTCATGGCCATCACCCGGGTCGTCGCCCGCCGGGCCAGGACCTGCGCCGCCCTGGACTGCGTCGAACTGGCGCCGCGGCCGGACCTCCACTATGCCGACTTCACCGTCGCCCGCGCCCTCTACGAGATGATCACCATGATCATGCGCCGCCGGTACCATCCACCGCGGGGCTGAACGGTAGCCGTGTGGGTTGTGGTTGACACGGGTGTCGGGAAAATCGACAATCACACGAGCCTCCGGCCGATCGGTCGGAGGATTGTTTCTGGAAGTGGAGAAGACGGATATGAAATTTGCGGAAGTGCCGGAAGCCATCGCCGACATCCAGGCGGGACGGATGGTGGTTCTGGTGGACGATGAAAACCGGGAGAACGAGGGGGATCTCGTCGCGGCGGCGGAACTCACCACGCCGGAGACGATCAATTTCATGGCCACCCACGCCAAGGGCTGGATCTGCCTCACCCTGGACGCCGAGACCTGCGACCGCCTGGATCTGCCGCAGATGGTGGCGGACAACCAGGCCAGTCTGGGCACGGCCTTCACCGTCACGGTCGAAGCCCGGGAAGGGGTCACCACCGGCATCAGCGCCGCCGACCGCGCCCACACCATCAATGTCGCCGCCCGCGCCGATGCCACCGCGGCCGACTTGGTGCGGCCCGGTCACGTCCAGCCGATCCGGGCCCGGCCGGGCGGGGTGCTGGTGCGGACCGGCCAGACCGAAGGGTCGGTGGATCTCATGCGCCTGGCCGGCCTGCGGCCGGCGGGGGTGATCTGCGAGATCATGAACGAGGACGGCAGCATGGCGCGGCTTCCCGATCTGGAGCAGTTTTGCCAGCGCCATCAAATCAAGCTCCTGTCGGTGGCGCAGCTCATCGAATACCGCCGCCGCACCGAACGGCTCATCCACTGGACCACCACCGTCGACATGCCCACCGAATTCGGACCGTTCAAACTGCACGCCTACCATGCGGACATCCAGAACGAGACCCACCTGGCCCTGACCCTCGGGGACGACCTGCGGCCCGGCGCCCCGGGGACGGCCACCCCCGTCCTGACCCGGGTCCATTCGGAATGCCTCACCGGCGACGTGTTCCATTCCCTGCGCTGCGACTGCGGCGAACAGCTTCAGGCCGCCATGCGCATGATCCAGGAACGCGGCCGCGGCATCCTCGTCTACATGCGCCAGGAGGGCCGGGGCATCGGGCTGGACAACAAGCTCCGGGCCTATGCCCTGCAGGAAAAAGGCCTCGATACCGTGGAAGCCAACATCGAACTGGGATTCGAAGCGGACCTGCGGGACTACGGGTTGGGGGCGCAGATCCTGGCGGATCTGGGCGCCCGCCAGCTGGAACTCATCACCAACAACCCCAAGAAAGTGGCAGGCCTTTCCGGATACGGCCTGGAGATCGTCCGCCGGGTGCCGCTGGTGATGTCGCCGCATCAGGAGAACCGCCGATATCTCGATACCAAGCGCACCAAACTCGGCCACCTGCTGAGCACGGATATCCGCCCGCGCTAACCCCGCTCACGCCCGACTCCGTCGGTTCAAAAAGGAGACACACCATGCCCAGGATTCTGGAAGGCACCCTCACCGCCACCGGTATGAAGACCGCCATCGTCGTCAGCCGCTTCAATGCCTTCATAACCGATCGCCTGGTGGAGGGTGCGCTCGACGCCCTGATCCGCCACGGCGCCGTCGACGACGACATCACCCTCATCCGCGTTCCCGGCGCCTACGAAATCCCCCTGGCGGCCAAGCTGGCGGCAGCCAAACCGGACTACGACGCCGTCATCGCGCTGGGGGCGGTGATCCGCGGCTCAACCCCCCACTTCGACTATGTCGCCGCCGAGGTGTCCAAGGGTTTGGCCCAGGTTGGTCTCGAGCACGGCCGGCCGATTGCCTTCGGCGTCCTCACCACCGACACCATCGAACAGGCCATCGAACGGGCCGGGACGAAAGCCGGCAACAACGGCTTCGAAGCCGCCGTCACCGCCATCGAGATGGTGAACCTCCTCAAGACATTGCAGGGGTAGCGGCCGATGAGACCACGGACCATCGGCCGGCGGCTGGCCCTGCAGTACCTGTTCATGGCCGACATGAACGGCTTCGACGCGGTGGAGGATCCCGGCACGTTCTTTCGGGTGCAGCGGACCCTGGCCCGGGAGGGTGACCGGAAGGACGGCGAGTCCTTTGCCTTCGACACCGACGACCCGTACCAGGACGAGGCGGAGGCCTTCGCCTATCGCCTGATCGACGAATACCGGAAACACCCTCAGGCCATCGACGCCGGCATCGGCCGCGCCGCCACCAACTGGTCGCTGTCGCGCATGGGCGCGATCGAACGGGCCGTTCTCCGGCTGGCGGCGGCGGAGCTGCGGCTGGCGCTCTCGCCCCGGGCGGTGGTTCTGGACGAAGCGGTGGAATTGGCCAAACGCTTCGGCAGCAAGGAATCCGGCGCCTTCGTCAACGGCATCGCGGACCATCTGGAGTTTGCCGATGCCTAAGGCCCCGACCCTGGATCTGCACGTCCACAGCACATACTCCGACGGCAGCCTGGACCCGGAGGATCTGGCCGCCCGGGCGGCCCGGAACGGGGTGACCGCCCTGGCCATAACCGATCACGACACCATGGCCGGCAGCGCCAGGAAGCTGGCGGCCTGCCGCCGCCACGGCCTCGAGGGGGTGGTCGGAGTGGAACTCTCCTGCGAACTGGCCGGGCGCGAGGTCCATATCCTTTCCCTTTTCGCCGATCCGGATACCGCCTGCGCCGGGCAGATCGCCGAGATGTCCCAGTCGCGCAAATCCCGGATGATCGCCATGCTGGAAAAGCTGGCTGGCCTCGGCATGGCAGTCGACCTCGCCGACCTCACGGTATCGGCCGAAGGGGTCTACGGCCGGCCCCATCTCGCCCGGGCCCTGGTGAAGCGGGGATTTGTGAAAACCATCAGCGAAGCCTTCGGCCGCTACCTCTATGACGGCGGGCCGATCCACATCCCCAAACGGCGGCTGCGGGTAGCCGAGGGGATCGATCTGGCGCAACGGATTGGCGGCGTCGCCATCCTCGCCCACCCCGGCGTCAGCGGCCTCCTGGGGGACCTCGAGGAACTGCGGGCCATGGGTCTGGACGGCATCGAAGTGCACCATCCCAAACACGGCGGCGAAACCGTCGCCCGCCTTCTCCGCTACTGTCGGGACAACGGGCTCTTGCCGTCCGGCGGCAGCGATTTTCACAGCCCGGGTGACGGGCCGGATGTCGGGGCGCCGGGGGTGCCTCTGGATCTCCTCGAGCCGCTGCGCGGGCGCGCCGGGGAACGGAAAGGTCGGTAATGGGTTTCTTTGATTCGTTGCGTTCCGGGCTGCGGAAAACCCGCGACGTCCTGTTCATGGACGTCAAGGACGTCTTCCGCATCGGCCGTCGGGTGGACGAAACGCTGCTGTCGGAACTGGAGGAGCGGCTGATTCTCGCCGACGTCGGCCCCCGTCTGGCGGCCGAGATCGTGGCGGAAGTCCGCCTCCGCTACCAGAACAAGGAGATCGAGAAGGCCGAGGAGATTCTCGACTTTCTCAAGGATTCCCTGTCCCGCGGCCTGTCGGGCGAGACCGCCGCCATCGCCCGAAATCCGGACGGCCCCACGGTGATCCTGCTGGTGGGCGTCAACGGCACCGGTAAAACCACCACCACCGCCAAGCTGGCCAAATACCTCAAAGCGCGCGGCGACACCGTCCTCCTGGCGGCGGCGGACACCTTTCGGGCCGCCGCCGGCGAACAGCTTGACATTTGGGCAGGCCGTATCGGGGTGGACATCGTCCGCCACGGCGACGGCGCCGATCCGGCTGCCGTGGTGTTTGACGCCTGCGAGGCGGCCCTGGCCCGCAAGGTGGACTACGTGCTGGTG
>JAJBSZ010000014.1 GCA_020861125.1 Planctomycetota bacterium
GTCCGGCGGCAACTGGTGGACGACGTCACCGAGAAAAAACCCATCACCTCGGTCGGCGAGTGGCTCATCGATAATTATTACGTTATCGAAGAACAGATCAGCCTGTGCGAGCGGCACCTGCCGAAAAAGTACCTGCTGGAACTCCCCACCCTCTCCACGCCGGGCAAGGCCGGCATTCCCCGGGTCTACGATTTGGCCGAGCACATCATCGCCTACGGTGACGGCCGGGTCGATGTCCTTGACCTGACGGTTTTCATCGACGCCTACCAGGAGGTCAAGCCGCTGAAGCTGGGGGAATTGTGGGCCATTCCCATCATGCTGCGCCTGGCCTTGATCGAAAATATCCGGCGCATGGCCGTCCTGGCCGGCCAATCGCGCGACGACCGGGTTCTCGCCCGGCAGTGGGCCGACGAGCTGATCCGGGTGGAAAAGAAGGATCCGAAAAACCTCGTCCTCACCATCGCCGATATGGCCCGGGCCAATCCCGTTCTCAGCGGCCCGTTTGTGGCGGAATTCAAGCGCAAGCTCCAGGGCCGGGGCGTCGGCATGCGCCTGCCGCTGCAGTGGGTGGAACAGAATCTCAACGAACAGGATCGTTCCATCGAGCAGACGGTCAACGAGGAAAACCACATCCAGGCGGTGCTGGAAATCTCGATGCGCAACTGCATCAACAGCCTGCGCAACCTCAACATCACCGACTGGAACGAATTCGTCGAATCCATGAGTCTGGTGGAACGGACGCTGCGGGAAGACCCGGCCGCGGTCTACTCCCGCATGGATTTCGCCACCCGTGACGACTACCGCCGGGTGGTCGAGGATATCGCCAAAAAAAGTAACCAGGACGAGGTGGATATCGCCCGCCGCACCCTCGAACTGGCCCGGGCAGGCGCGGCCGACAACCCGCAGGCGCCGGAGGCGCACGTGGGGTACTACCTCGTCGGCGAAGGCGAGCGGACGCTTCTCAAGGCGGTGGGGTTCCGCGGCGGGCTGGGTGACTGGTTCCGCCATGTTTCCACCCGCGCCCGGCTCCTCACCTACCTCGGATCCATTATCGCCCTGACGGTATTCTTTACCGCCGTCACCACCGCCATCGCCCATGCCGGCGGCGTTCGAGGCGGCATGCTCCTGGTATTGGTGCTGTTATTGGCGGTATCGACCCTGCATCTGGCGGTGGGTCTGGTGAATTTTCTGGCCACCCAACTGGTGGCGCCGCATCCGCTGCCGCGGATGGATTACGCCAAGGGAATTCCGCCGGAACTCCGCACCCTGGTGGTGGTGCCGGTGATCGTCGGCAACGCCAAGACGGTGAACCGGCTCCTCCGAAACCTGGAGATCCAGTATCTCAACAACCGCGGGGACAACATCCATTTCGGCCTGATCACCGATTTTCCCGATGCGCCACAGGAAGTCATGCCGGATGACGCCGAACTTCTGGAGCTTCTGGTCGCCGGCATCGACCGGTTGAACGCCCGCCATCCCGAGGATGGCGGCGACAATTTCTTCCTGTTCCACCGGCCCCGCCGATGGAATCCGGTGGAGCGGATCTGGATGGGGTGGGAACGGAAGCGGGGGAAATTGGAGGATCTAAACCGCTGTTTGGTCGGTAAGGACGATACCGCCTTTTCCCGCATCGTGGGCAACCGAGAAGTCCTCGCCACGGTGAAATACGCCATCACCCTGGATGCGGATACCCAGATGTCCCGGGATTCCGCCTGGCAAATGGTTGGCGCCATGGACCACCCATTGGTGCGACCGCACTACAATGCCACCCTCGGCCGGGTGACCCGCGGCCATGGCATCCTGCAGCCCCGGGTGGAAGCGGCGCTGGCCGGTGCCAACCGATCCCACTACGCCCGGATGTGCTCGAGCGAAATCGGCGTGGATCCCTATACCCGGGCGAGCTCGGACGTCTACCAGGACCTCTTCGACGAAGGCTCCTTCATCGGCAAAGGCATCTACGACGTCGCCGTGTTCGACACGGCGCTGGGCGGGCGCTTTCCAGACAATAAAATTCTCAGCCACGACCTCCTGGAAGGCTGCGTCGTGCGATCCGGCCTGATCAGCGACGTCAAGGTGTACGAGGACCCGCCGGCGACCTATCTCGGGGACATTCTCCGCCGTCACCGCTGGGTCCGGGGCGACTGGCAGATCGCCAGCTATCTGGTGGCAGCCGAGACCCGGCGCGGTTTCCGGCAGAAAACGCATCCGCTGAACCTGCTGTCCCAATGGAAGGTATTCGACAACCTGCGCCGCAGTCTGACGCCCATCGCCCTAATCCTCCTGCTGGTGGTCGGGCTGGCGGTGATGCGGAATTCCGGCCTGTATCTCCTGGTGGTCGGCTGCGTGTTCCTGCTGCCCGTGCTGATCGGGACGGTCTACGGCTTCATGCGGAAGTCACCGGACAAGACCTTCGGTCAGCACCTCCGCACCCTGCTTCGCTCAACCCGCCGGGAGGCGGTGGATGTCTTCTTCAAGTTTTCCTGCCTGCCGTACGAGGCCTACGTCAACGCCGACGCCATCGTCCGCAGCCTGTGGCGGCAATGCGTTTCCCGCCGGTTGCTCCTGCAGTGGAATCCCTTCGACAACTCCCCCACCGCCGACCTTACCGAAGTGCTGCCGGTGCTGCGTCGCATGTGGATCGGACCGGCGGCGGCGGTGACGATGACGGTGGTCATGGCCTGGAAAAATCCGTCGATGCTGCTCTATACCGCGCCGCTGTTTCTCCTCTGGCTGCTGTCACCGTTCTTTACCGCCTGGCTCAGCCGGCCGGTGCCCACCCGCCACGAGACACTCGGCCCGGACAACGTGGCGTTCCTGCGCCAAACGGCCCGCCGTATCTGGTCCTTTTTCGAGGATTTCGTTACCGAGGCGGAAAACTGGCTGCCGCCGGATAATTATCAGGAATTCCCCCGGCCGAAAATTGCCCACCGCACGTCGCCAACCAACATGGGCATGGCGCTCCTTTCCAGCCTGTCCGCCTATGATTTCGGGTTTCTCGCGGCCGGCAGCCTGCTCCGGCGACTGGAACGTTCCCTCGCCAGCATGGAACGCCTGGAGCGGTATCGGGGTCACTTCTTCAATTGGTACGACACCCAGACCCTCCGGGTCCTGCGGCCGGCCTACGTCTCCACCGTCGACAGCGGCAACCTGGCGGCCCACCTCATGGTGATCGCCTCGGGCATCCGGGGTTTGGCGGTGGCGAAAATCGTGGACCGGCGGATGCTGACGGGCTTGCTGGACACGGTGGAGCTTGCGCTCGAGGAGGAGCAGGGCCAAGCCGGAGGCGCCGGTGGCGGCGCCCGTGCCCTCCGGGATCTCACCCGGGAATGCCTGGACCGGCAACTGGAAAATCTCGTGGATTACCGGGCGGTGCTGGCGGAACTGGAGGCGGCAGTCCCGAGGGCGGATGGGTCTGGCGTTGCCAACCCGGCTGGTGACAACCGCTGGCTGGCCGCCTTCCAGCGCCAATGCCTGGACGCCTTGGCCGAGCTGGACGACCTGGCGCCCTGGGTCCGGGAGTTGGCCGGACACCCCGACTGGCAGGTGGCGGCGGCAACGTCCGTGCCCACCCTGATCGAGTTGGCGGAAATGCGGCAGCGGCGCGAGGAGGAATGGCCGACCCTCCCGGAGGGGTTGCAGAAGCTGTTGGAACTCGGGGGCGAGCGGGCCGGCACTCGCCTGCAGGTCATGCAGCGGGTGATGCTGCAGTGTGAAGCGATGGCCGACATCGACTTCGCGTTTCTCTACGACGAGTCGAAACGGATGCTCTCCATCGGCTACAACACCGATGAGCACCGGCTGGACACGAGCTTTTACGATCTCCTCGCGTCGGAATCGCGCCTTGCCACCTACATCGGCATCGCCCAAAATAAATTGCCGCAGGACAGTTGGTGGGCCTTGGGCCGCATGCTCACCCTCGCCGGCCGCCATCCCCTCCTCATGTCCTGGAGCGGGTCGATGTTCGAATACCTGATGCCGAACCTGGTGATGCCGACCTATCCGGACACCCTCCTGGACGAGACCTGCCGGGCCTGCGTTTCGGTCCAGATGGAATACGGGGACTTCAAGGGTGTGCCGTGGGGCATTTCCGAATCGGGATACAATCTTTTCGATGCGGACCAAAACTACCAGTACCGCGCCTTCGGCGTGCCGGATCTCGGCCTTAAGCACGGCTTGTCCGAAGACCTGGTCATCGCCCCCTACGCCTCGGTCATGGCCGCCATGGTGTTTCCGGAACGGGCCTGTCTCAACCTGATCCGTATGACCGAGGACGGCTTCCTCGGGTCCTACGGCTTTTACGAGGCGGTGGACTACACGCCCTCCCGGGTTCCCCGGGGCGCCCATAATGCCATCGTCCGGTCCTACATGGCCCACCACCAGGGCATGAGCCTGGTGGCCCTCGGCCAGGCGCTGTTGGGCAACCCCATGCACCGCCGCTTCGAAGCCGATACCGTCCTCCATTCCGCCAACCTGCTGCTCCAGGAAATGGTGCCGGCGGAACGGGCCCTGTATTTCCATTCCACCTACAGTCCCGAGGTGCGGGACGATGTCACCAGCGAAGACCGGCCGGTGCGGGTCTATACCAACCCTAAATCCCCCCATCCCGAGGTGCTCCTGCTGTCCAACGGCAACTACCACCTCATGGTGACTAATGCGGGCGGCGGCAGCAGCCGCTGGCGGGATATCGCCGTCACCCGCTGGCGGGAGGATCCGACCCTGGACGAATGGGGCCTGTTTTGCTACGTACGGGACCGAGACGGCGGCGAGCCGTGGTCGACGACCTACCAGCCGACCCACCAGCCGGCCCGGCATTTCGAAGCCATCTTTTCGGAAGGGAAGGCGGAATTCAATCGGCGGGATCGGGATTTCGACACCCATACCGAGATCGTGGTGTCACCGGAGGACGACGTCGAGGTGCGGCGCATCCGCATCACCAACCGCACCGGCAAAACCAAGGTGCTGGACCTGACGTCCTATGCCGAAGTGGCCTTGGCACCGGCGGCGGCCGACGACAGCCACCAGGCGTTCAGCAAACTGTTTGTGGAAACGGAAATCGTCCGGGAGCGCCAGGCCATCATCTGCTCCCGCCGACCGAGCGATCCGGCCCAGAAGCCGCCCTTGATGTTCCATATGCTGGCGGTTCGTGGCAGCGAAGGCGGTGAAGTAACCTATGAGACCGATCGGCTGGCCTTCCTCGGCCGCGGAAACACCGCCGCCCGGCCCAGAGCTGTAACCGACGGTACCGGCCTCGGTGACAGCGAGGGCGCGGTCCTGGATCCGGTGGTGGCTATCAACACGCCGGTAACCCTGGAAAGCGGCGGGTCGGTGGTGGTGGATATCATCACCGGCGTCGCCGAGGAGCGATCCGGGATCCTGTCCCTCCTGGAAAAATACCAGGACCAGCGCATGGCCGACAAGGCGTTCGATATGGCCTGGTCCCATGCCCAGCTCCTTCTGCGGCAGATGGGGATCAGCGAAACCGAGGCGCAGCGCTTTTCACAACTGGCCGCTTCCGTCATCTATGCCAATCCGGCCACCCGGGCGGAGGCCGGTGTGTTGATGCGGAACCGCAAGGGCCAGTCGGGATTGTGGGGCTATGCCATCTCCGGCGATCTGCCCATTGTGCTCCTGCAGATCGAGGACCCGTCGCACCTGCACCTCGTCAACGAAATGATCCAGGCCCATACCTACTGGCGGCAGAAGGGGCTGCGGGTGGACCTGGTTATCTGGAACGAGGACAAGACCGGCTACCGGCAGAACCTGCACGATCAGATCATGAGTCTGGCGGGCGCCGCACTGGAAGACGTCAACATGGAAAAGCCGGGCGGCATATTCCTGCGATCGGGCGAACGCATCGCGGAGGAGGATCGGGTGCTCATCCAGACGGTGGCGCGCGTCGTCCTCTCCGACAGCGGCGGCATGCTGGACGAACAGCTCCGCCGCCTGGCCAAGAGCCAGATCGCCGCCTCCTCCACCATGGTCCAGTACCGCCGGCCGGAGCCGCAGCCGATCCCGTCGGACCCTGTGCCGGTGGAAGCGCTCACCATGGCCAACGGCTACGGCGGCTTTACCGCCGACGGCCGGGAGTACGTCATCGTGACGGGCGCGGACACCGCCACGCCCCTGCCGTGGGTAAATGTCATGGCCAATGCCGAATTCGGCACGGTGGTGTCTGAGAGCGGTTCCGCCTATACCTGGAGCGAAAACGCCCACGAGTTCCGGCTGACCCCCTGGGAAAATGATCCCGTCTCCGACGGCGGCGGCGAAGCCGTGTACCTCCGGGACGAAGCGGGCGGGGACTACTGGTCGCCGGCGCCGTTCCCGTGCCGTCTCGGCCGGGAATATGTCACCCGACACGGATCCGGCTATACCTCGATTGATCATGACTACCACGGTATCTTCTCCCGCCTGACCGTCCACGTGGACCGGGATACCTGTGTGAAATACGTTACGCTTAAAGTGCGCAACCACAGCGGCCAGCGCCGCAGCCTTTCCGCCACCTATTATGTCGAATGGGTTCTGGGCGATTTGCCGCAGAAGACCGCCATGTATGTGGTCACCTCGGTGGACGCCAAGAGCGGCGCCCTGTTGGCGGTGAACGAGTACAACGACGACTTCCGCGGCCGCATCGCGTTTCTCGACACGGACGACCCCGGCCGCAGCGTTACCGGCGACCGCCGGGAATTCATAGGCCGGAACGGTTCCCTCGCCCGGCCCCAGGGCCTGCAGCGGGTGAATCTGTCGGGCCGGGTGGGTGCCGGCATGGATCCGTGCGGCGCCATGCAGGTACGGTTTTCCCTCGGCCCCGACGAGGAGCGGGAGATCGCCTTCCGTCTGGGCGTGGCGCAGAGTATCGACGAAGCGCGGAAGATGATCCGGGAAAGCCGGGGCCTGGAGGCGGCCCGGACGTCTTTGGCGACGGTGAAACAATTCTGGCAGGACACGCTGGACGTCGTGCAGGTGGAGACGCCGGACCAGGCGTTCAATTTCATGGCCAACGGCTGGCTCCTCTACCAGACCCTGTCCTGCCGCTTTTGGGGCCGGAGCGCCACCTACCAGTCCGGTGGCGCCATCGGCTACCGCGACCAGTTGCAGGATTCCCTGGCCCTGCTCAATGCGCGGCCGTATCTGGTTCGGGCCCACCTGCTGGAGTGTGCCGCCCACCAATTCGTGGAAGGCGACGTCATGCACTGGTGGCATCCGCCCACCGGCCGCGGTGTGCGGACCCTGTGCTCGGACGATTACCTCTGGCTGCCCTTTGTCTGTGAGCGCTACATCACGGTCACCGGCGATCGTGAGATTCTCAATGAAAAGGTGCGCTTCATCCAGGGCCGACCGGTGCCGGAGGGGGAGGAATCCTACTACGATCTGCCCCAGCGATCCGAGGAAAAAGCCACCCTCTACGAACACTGCAAGCGGGCCATCGTCCACGGCCTCCGTTTCGGCGAGCACGGGTTGCCCCTCATGGGATCCGGCGATTGGAATGACGGCATGGATCGGGTGGGGCGTGAGGGCAGGGGCGAGAGCGTCTGGCTCGGGTTTTTCCTGCATGTGGTGCTGGAGCGGTTCCAGCGGCTGGCCCGTCTGCGGGACGACGATGATTTCGCGGATCGCTGCCGCGAGGAGGCGGAGCGCCTGGCCGCCGCTATCGAGGCCAATGCCTGGGATGGCGAATGGTATCGCCGCGCGTATTTCGACGACGGAACGCCTCTCGGCTCGGCGGAGAACCCGGAATGCCGGATCGACTCCATCGCCCAGAGCTGGGCGGTCCTCTCGGGCGTGGGCAGTCCGAAACGGCTGCAGCAGGCCATGCAGGCGCTGGAGGAAACCTTGATCGATCCCGAGAGCAAAATCATCAAACTGTTTACGCCCCCATTTGACGATTCCCCCATGAACCCCGGGTATATCAAAGGCTATGTTCCCGGCGTGCGGGAAAACGGCGGGCAATACACCCACGCGGCGGTGTGGGCGGCGATGGCCTTCGCCCACCGGGGCGATCAGGAAAAAACCTGGCGCCTGCAGGAGCTCCTCAACCCCGTCAACCACGCGCGGGACAAAGCCTGGGCCGATCGCTACAAGCTTGAGCCCTATGTGGTCGCGGCGGACATCTATTCCAACCGCCAGCACCCCGGTCGCGGTGGCTGGTCGTGGTATACGGGTTCGAGCTCGTGGCTGTACCGGTTCATGATCGAATCGGTCCTCGGTTTCTCCGTCGAAGCCGGTAAGATTCGCTTACGGCCGCATATTCCGGCCGCCTGGCCGGGCTTCCGGTTGCGCTACCGGCACGGCGACGCCCACATCGAGATTGTCGTAAACAATGCGCGGGTAGCCGACGGGGCCGTGACAGTTAATGACGTGAACAAAGAAGAAACCATACTAGAAATAAACGACGAAACAAAAGAACAGCGCATAGAAGTGACGCTCTGACGTCACCTCGCGGATGGCGGAGAAAAAACGGGGATACATCGATGCCTGAGTACGTCAATGCCAGAGCCATGAACAAGCCGGCCAGGCCAACGGAAACCAACGGGTACAAGGATACCCGGACGGACACTCCGGCAGAGGCGGCTTATCGCGATACTGTGGAAGCGGAGGAACACCTGAAAAAACGGCACGAGAGTTCGGTGCTGAACTTCAGTGAAGAGCCGGTCACCACCGGCGAAAAAGCCAGTAGGGAAATAAAGGAGAAGGCCGACGGAATGGAAGGAGCGATGGTCGAGGGTGCGCAATCCCTTGGTCATGCCATCCTTGAGGGAGCCGAGGACCTCGGCGCCACCGTCAAGCGAGAGTATGATACCGCCAGGGCGTTCGCCAGAAGAAAGATCTGAGCCCACGGCCGTTTTTCTTGCCGTACCGTCGGCAACGGAGGTTTTTACCGGGAAAAACCTCCGGTTTTTTCGTTTCCGGAC
>JAJBSZ010000107.1 GCA_020861125.1 Planctomycetota bacterium
GGCGGTAAGGTGGGAAAACAGGGTTCGGTCATGCACATGTTCCAGCGCAAGGGCGTTTTCCAAATCGAAAAGGACAAGATGGACGAGGAGACGCTCCTGGACATCGTTCTCGATGCCGGCGCCGAGGACGTGGTGGATCAGGACACCTTTTTCGAGGTTGTCACCGACCCCACCGCGTTCCTGGCTGTGGGCGAGGCGCTGGAAAAGGCCGGGGTGGAATCGCAGGTGTCCGAGCTGCAGCTTATACCCGACAACCGCATCGAAGTAAGCCTCGAGTCGGCCCAAAAAATATCCAAGCTCATCGATCTCCTGGAGGAAAACGAGGACGTCCAAAACGTGTACACCAATTTCGACGTCTCCGCCGAGGCTGCCGCGCAGATGGAAGCCGAGGTCTAGGTGATACCGCGCGCAACCCTCCTCAGCGCCAAACGTCTTGCCAGCCGCGCCAACCCCAGAATTAAGGAATGGGCCGGCCTGGACGATCGCGACCGGCGGGAGGCGGGCGGCCTCACCCTGGCGGAGGGCGCGCGGCTGGTGGCGGAGGGGTTGCGGGTGAAGGCTGGTTCCCCCTTTCAGCCGGCGGCGCTTTTGGTGTCTGACGCCGGCGCCGGCCGGCCGGAGGCGGGGGACTGCTTTACCCGGGCGGAAGCGTTGGGAGTGGCGCGTTTCAGCCTGTCTGACGACTGTTTCCGCAAGATTTCGCCGCGCAAAGGGTCCGACGGTCTGGCGCTCGTCATGACCACGGACTACCAGTCGGCCGACCTGGCGGTACTGGATAGGCCTGACGCCCGGTGGCTGGTGGCCGCCGGAATCCAGGATCCCGGCAATGCCGGAGCGCTGGCCCGGACCGCCCTGGCCGCCGGCTGGTTCGGTTGCCTGTATCTTGACAGTACCGATCCGCGATCGCCCAAATTCCTGCGCGGCAGTATGGGTGCGGCATTTCACCTTCCCTGCATTTCGGCAACGACCGAGGAATTTCTGGACCACTGCCGGCACCGGCACGTGCGCCTTTTGGTCGCCTCCGCCGATCCGCGCTTTCCCGACTACCGGAGGGCCGACTACCAGCCGCCGCTGGCGTTGGTGGTGGGCGGGGAACGGGGGGTGCCGGATACGGTTGCCGCTCTCGCCACGGCGCAAGCCCATATCCCGCTGGACGGCGGCGTGGAGAGTCTCAATCTGGCGGTGGCTGCCGGCATCCTGCTTTTCGAGGCGCGTCGTCACCCGGAAGGGCGTGTCGCCCCGGGCACCACGGCGTAGCGCCAACGGGCAGGGGCCGTCTGCCCGGAGCCGCCCGTCTTGACAGGGCCGGAATTTCGGCGTACAGTACCCGTGTAGATCAGCCTGCCGGAAGGAGGGTATCGTGGAAGACGATGTCGTATTCAATATGGAGCAGTTGCTCAATTCGACGTGCGACGATCGCGAACTCGCCAGTCAGGTGGTTGGTGTTTTTCTCTCGGATATTCCTGTCCAGTTGCAGGAACTGGACAAGGCGCTGGCCGCGGGCGACGCCAAAACGGCCGAACGGGTCGCCCATTCCATAAAAGGCGCTTCCGCCACGGTGGGGGGATGCCTGCTGCGGGATGTCGCCTTCGCCTGCGAACAGTACGGTCGAGAAGCGCGACTGGCCGATCTCCAGTCCCGGGTCCGCGACCTCCGGGACAGCTTCGAAGCCCTGAAAACCGCCCTGCTTGCCGCCGGTTTTACGGCGGAGTGACCTCCCCCCGGCCATCTCTACATCTGACGCGGCCTCCCACGGTGGCGGTATCGTGAAGGCGATTTTGGCCCACGATCTCCTTCTTGACTACGTACTAGCCCCAGGAGCCGTTTATGGAAATGCCGTTGGCCAATCGTCTGGAAAAACTCCCGCCTTACCTTTTTGCCGACCTCCGCCGGAAAATTGCCGAAAAAAAGGCTCAGGGCGTGCCGGTCATCACCCTTGGCATTGGCGACCCCGACACCCCCACCCCCGAACCGGTGGTGGCGGAGCTGATCCGTGCCGTCACCGATACAACGGACGACGATCGCCATCGGTATGGCTGCGACTGTCCTGTGGCGGATTTGCCCGAGGCGATCCGCCGGTTTTACCACCGCCGCTATGGCGTCACCCTCAGGCCCGAGCAGGTAGCCGTCACCTCCGGCTCCAAGGACGCCATTGTCCAGTTCTGCATGGGCTTGCTCAATCCCGGCGATATGGGGATTGCGCCTCTGCCCGGGTATCCGACCTACAATATCGGGCATGTCTTCTGTTCGGCCACGACCCATTACGTGCCGCTCCGCCGCGACAACGCCTGGCTGTTGGATTTTTCGGAGATCCCGCCGGAAGTGGCCCAATCGGCCAAGCTCCTGTGGATCAACTATCCCAACAACCCCACCACCGCCGTGGCGCCGCTGGAGTTTTTCCGGCAGGCGGTGGAATTCGGACGCAAGCACAACATTCTCATCTGCCATGACTCCGCCTATTCGGAAAATACCTACGACGGATATAAGGCGCCGTCGATCCTCGAAGTGCCGGGGGCGGAGGACACGGCCGTGGAATTCTACTCCCTGTCCAAGGGCTTCAGCATGACCGGCTGGCGGGTGGGCTGCGTGGTCGGCAATCCGTCCGCGGTGCGGGCGCTGCGGCTGGTCAAGGACAATGTCGATAACGGCATGCTCCGGGCCATTCAGTTCGCCGCCGCCAAGGCGCTCGATTCCATCGAGACGCTGGCGCCACCCATCAATGCCATCTACGGGCGGCGGCGGGATATGGTGGTGGCGGCGCTGGCCGAGGCCGGCTGGCCGGTGGAAATTCCCAAGGCGACGATCTATGTCTGGGCGCCGGTTCCGGAAAAGTACCACGGCTCGTCCGCCGCCTTCGCCACGGATCTCCTGGAAAAGGCGGGTGTGGTGGTGACGCCGGGCCGTGGCTACGGCGTGACCGGCGACGGGTTTTACCGGATCTCCCTCACCTATCCGGACGCGGTGCTCCAGGAAGCGTTGGAGCGGATCATACGCCTGGCGAAATCGTGACGGCACCATGACCGGAAGGTGAATCCCCCTGGCATGGTCCAGGGGGTTTTTGTATGATAAGCCACTGCCGCGGTGCGGATCGGGAGCGGCGGGTGGCGGGAATATTTCTCCGGCGCCAGAGCGCTGGTTGGTACTCGTGTAATGGCCATTGCCTATCTCGCTCTCGGTTCCAATCTGGGGGATCGCCAGCAGGCGATCGGGTCGGCGGTGACCGGGCTGGGTGCCTTGCCCTGTGTCGACCGCCTGCGGGTGGCGGGGCTGTACGAAACGCCGCCGGTGGGCGGCCCGGCGGGGCAGGGGCCGTACCTCAATACCGCCTGCGAGATGGAGGTGCGGGGCGACCCGTGGCGCCTGTTGCGGGACACCCAGGACCTGGAGCGCCGCCTCGGGCGGCAACGGGAGCGAGAGATCCGGTGGGGACCGCGGGTCATCGATATCGACCTCCTCCTCTGGGACGACCTGATCGTCGACCAACCTCGCCCGTCCTGGCCGGAACTGATTTTGCCCCATCCGCGCCTGGTGGAACGGGCGTTCGTCCTGTTGCCGCTGGCGGAATTGGCGCCCCACGCGCTTGTGCCCACGACGCGCCTGACCGTGGCTGAACACCTGAAAATGATTGGTCTGGTTCATGAAGGAATACGACGCCTACCTCTTTGATGCCGACGGCACCATCATGGATACGCGTGAACTGATCTACCAGTGCTTTGCCCATGTCGGCCGGACGCAGGCGGTGCCGGTGCCGGACCGGGCATTCGTCAATTCCAAGACCGGCCTGCCGGTGCAAACGCATCTGCGCGAACTGGTCGGCTACGACCGGCCGGCGGAATTTTACGATCAGGCTATCGCCGCTTATACCGACCACATGCAGGCCATCTACCGCAGCCATCTCGCCACCTTTCCCGGCGTCCGGGAGGGTCTGGCGGAGCTGGCGGCCCGGGGCAAGAAGCTGGCGGTGGTGACCTCCCGGCGTCGGGCCAGCCTCGAGCTGTTTCTCGACGCTTTGGATTTGCAGGATTTCTTTGCCGTGTTGGTGACGCCCGAGGATACGGAACGCCACAAACCGGATCCGGCCCCGGCGGTATTTGCCATGCGCCGCTTGGCGGCCGATCCGGCCGGCACCGTGTTCATTGGCGACGCCGAATTCGATATCCGCTGTGGCCACGCGGCGGGAACCGAAACCGTGTATGTGGCGTGGGGCGGGGTGGCGTATAAAACCTGGCCGTTGCAGCCCGATCTGGTGGTTCACCAGTTTCGGGAGCTGTTGCCGGATGGAAAGGATACACATGCGGGTGATTGAGGATCTGGCGGAAATGCGGGCCGAAGCGGTGGACATGGCCGCCCGACGGGTGGAGTGCGGCTTGGTGCCCACCATGGGTGCGCTGCACGCGGGCCACCTCTCGCTGATGGAACGGAGTACCGCCGAAAACGACCTCACCGTCGTCTCCATTTTTGTCAATCCGACCCAGTTCATGCCGGGCGAGGATTTCGAAACGTACCCCCGCACCTGGGAGGAAGATTTGGAAGCGGCGGAACGGGCTGGCGTGGACATCGTGTTCCATCCTTCCGCCGAGGCCATGTACCCGCCCCGGGCGCAAACCTCGGTGCAGGTGCATGGGCTGACCCGGGGCCTGTGCGGCATGTCGCGGGGACAGGGGCATTTTCGGGGCGTGACCACGGTGGTGGCCAAACTGTTCAATCTGGTGCGGCCGACCCGGGCCTATTTTGGCCAGAAGGACGCCCAACAGGCCTTGGTGATCCAGCGTATGGTGATCGACCTGAACTTCCCGCTGGAGGTGGTGGTGTGTCCCATCATCCGCGAGGAGGACGGCCTGGCCCTATCCAGCCGCAACCGCAATCTGCCGCCGGAACTGCGGGACCGCGCCCTGGCCCTCCGCGAAGCGCTGGTCCTGGGCCGATCCATGATCCGCGGGCGGGAATACGACGCGTTCAAACTCACCTCCGCCATGGCTGAACGCATCCTGCGGGACGATGCCATCGAACTTGACTACCTCGATATCGTCTCCCCGGAAACCCTCGAGGAAGTGGAAAAGGTGGACGACCTGGTGTTGATGGCCGGCGCCATGACCATCGGCGGCGTCCGCCTGATCGACAATATTCTGGTAGGACCGGACGGCCCGTGGGAGGACTGAGGGTTGGGCGAAACGGCGATAGGGCGCCCGCCGCCGGGAAATCCACCTGGAAGCCGGGCAACGTAGTTGTACCGGCGCCGGCGGCGCTGGTGAGCTGCCAACGGCCGGGGGAACGGCCCAACTGCCTAACTGTGGCCTGGTGCGGCAATGTCAACAGCGATCCCGCCATGCTATCCATCTCGGTACGCCCGTCGCGCCATTCCCATGCCATTATCCGGGACACCGGCGAGTTCGTGGTGAACATCCCTTCCCGCCGGCTGGCCTGGGCGGTGGATTACTGCGGCGTGGCGTCGGGGCGGGAGGTGGACAAATTCACCCACTGCGGCCTGACCCCCGCGACCATGGCCGGGGTTGCCTGCCCGGCGGTGGCGGAATGCCCGATCGGTATCGCCTGCCGGGTGGAGCAACGGGTACCGTTGGGATCCCACGATCTCTTTCTGGCCACCGTTACCGAGGTCATGGTGGAGAGCGCTCTCCTGGAGCCGGGCGGGCGCTTTGCCCTCGAACGGGCCGATCTTCTCTGCTACGCCCACGGCTTTTATTATACCCTGGGCCGTCGCGTCGGTCATTTCGGCTGGTCCGTGCGCAAAAAGACGGCTTCCGGCAAGGTACGGCATGGCAAATCCGGCAAAAAACCGTAACGGTAAGCCGCCCCGTCGTCTCTGCCTTGCATCCCGGCAGGGAACAGATGATGCCGCCGGGTTTTTCCAACGGGTCTACGCAGTGGTCGCGACCATCCCGCCGGGAAAGGTGATGACCTACGGGCAGATAGCTTCCGTTTTGGGCGGATTTCATTCCGGCCGGACGGTGGGCTTCGCCATGCGGGCGGCTCCCGCCGAACGTGGTTTGCCGTGCCACCGGGTGGTGAACCGCAACGGAGAGATGGCACCGGGGTGGTGTTTTGGCGGCGCCGACCGGCAGCGGGATATCCTGCGGCGGGAAGGGGTGGCGTTCCGGCCGGATGGGCGGGTGGACCTGGAACGCTCCCGGTTCGAGCCGCCGTTGGATCCGCCGCCGCTGGCGTAGCCGCACCGCGTTATCCCGACCGGCTTCCCTCGCCCGCGGCGAGGATGCCCTCCGCCGCCTCCGCCAGATCGCGGCAGACCAGGTCGGCTCCCGACCGGGTGTCGGTGTCGCTGTCCGGCGCGATCAGCACCGTTCGGCAGCCGGCGCGTTTCCCCGCCTCGACATCGGACAGGCGGTCGCCCACCATCCAGCTCGCCGCGAGATTGATACGCCATTGTTCCGCCGCCGCCAGCAGCATGCCCGGGCGCGGCTTGCGGCAGGCGCAGCCGTCGGCCGTGTCATGCGGGCAGAAGAGGAGGTCGTCGAGGGGGACTTCCCGCCGCACCGTGTCGTTCATCGCCCGCACGTTATCGATGGTGCGCCGTCCCCGGGCGATATCCGGCTGGTTGGAAACGCAGACGCACAAAAAACCGGCGGCCTTAAGGCGGGCCACGGCCTGCGGCACGCCCGGCAAGATACGCAGGTCTTCCACCGAGGCGGGCGGGTGGCTGACACCATCGATGCACCGGGTGTTATTGAGAACGCCGTCGCGATCCAGAAACACGGCGGGCCGTCCGGCGGGGGCGTCTACCATTTGGTGGCGGCAGTCTTGAGTTTGGGATGGGTCACCAGCAGGTGCCAGATGACGCCGTGGAAGGATTCGGTGTGCGGCGTGACGTGATCGGGAAACAGCGGCGGAATGCGCACGGCCGCGTCGGCCTCGCGGTAGACATAGCCGCCATCCCTTCCGACCACGCCGGTGACCGTGGCGCCCACCTCCTTCGCCACCTGCACCGCCTCGATGAGGTTGACGCTCACCTCCTTGGCGACATTGCCGCCGCCGACGGAAAACACCAGCAACCCGTCTTTTTCCGACAACCGCGAGCCCCGCAGCCAGGCGGCGAGGGCGCCGTTCCAGCCTTCGTCGTTGATGCGGGCGGTGAGTTCGGAAACATTGTCGGTGGGGCAATAGGCTTCGAATCCGGCAAGTTTCCGGAAGTCGTTGGTGGCATGGGAGGCGGAGCCGGCGGACCCGCCGACCCCGAGGAGAAACAGCCGGCCGCCCCTTTCCCGAATTTGGAACAGGACAACCACCATGCGCTCGATTTCGCCTTGGTCCAAACTGTCGACAATGCTTTTGGTTTCCTCGAGATATGACGAGATGAAACTGGACATGCTGGATACCTCAGCTATACTTTTCCGTTGGTACGCACCGCTGCTAATTCCCCGATTCTAAGGGCCTCCCGCAGGGAGTCAAGGTCCGTTAGGCGAAAAGGAACAGTATGTCCACCACAAGCGGAACGAGTCCGTTTCGCCTGAGCATCATCGCGCCAGCCTATAACGAAGAAGAAACCATCCCGGCATTTCTGGAAACGGTGCAGCGGGTGCTGCGCGACGTGACCGACGATTATGAAATAATTTTCGCGCTGGATCCCTCCAGCGACCGTTCCGAAGAACTGATCGAAGCGGCTCATGCCAAGGACCCCCGGGTCAAGCTGCTCCGTTTTTCCCGCCGGTTCGGACAGCCCGCCGCCATCTGGGCCGGGTTGCAGTACTGCACCGGCGACGCGGCCATCCCCATGGACTGCGACATGCAGGACCCGCCCGAGCTCATCCCGCAGTTGGTCGCGGAATGGCGCAAGGGCTACAAGGTGGTGATTCCCCAGCGCCGCACCCGGGACGGCGAAAACTTCCTGAAGCGTGCCTTCGCCTATACCGCCTATTGGTTCATCAACAAGACCGCGTCCATCCCCATCCCCCGCAACGCCGGTGATTTCCGCCTGATGGATCGGGTGGTGGTGGACGAGCTGATGCGGCTCCATGAGAGCCACGGGTTCCTGCGCGGCTTGACCAGCGTGGTCGGCTTTAAAACCACCCTGGTGCCCTTCGACCGCAAGGCCCGGATCGGCGGCCGGACCAAATATCTCCCCATCACCGGCGGCATCGGCATCGGCTTCAACGGGGTGCTGTCCTTTTCCAACTTTCTGCTTAATGCCATCACCGCCCTCGGGTTGTTACTGTCGGTGGCTTCAATGGTGGCGGTGGTGGTCCTGGGCGTAGTCAAATACTATAACCTTTACGACTTTGCCACGGGTGTGGCGACCATTGGTATCATCATCCTGTTTCTGGGGGGGGCGCAGTTATTGGCCCTTGGCGTCATCGGGGCCTATATTTCCCGCATTTATGACGAAGTCAAGATGCGGCCACGGTTCATCGTGGAGAAACGCCTCGGATTGCCCGATCCCCGGGCGGCACAAACCGGCGGCTCCGTTGGAAATTCAGCATGACTGAGGCTGGAGTTGCCGATACCCGATGCCGCCTGTGCGGCAACGAAGCCGAATTTGCCTTCGACCGTCCGTCGGACCTGTTGGGGCAGACGTTTTCGATATACACCTGCGACGCCTGCCGTTTCGCCTTTGTTGCCAACCCGTGTCTGGACTTTGCCCGGATCTACGACGAGGCCTACTACCGCGGCGAGGGGGCGGACACGCTGGTCCGCTACCTGGACGAGCTGGATCGGCCGGAGGGGTGTCTCCGCACCCTGGAATGGGACGGCATCGCCCTCTGGGTGCGGGAAGTGGCGGCGCGGAAGTCCCTCGCCAATCCACGGATTCTCGACTTCGGCTGTGGCAACGGACTGCTCGCCGACTACCTTTCGCGCCACGGGTTTGCCGGCTGCGTCGGCGGGCACCGCGGCTGGATGGCGGATACGGCCCCGCAA
>JAJBSZ010000365.1 GCA_020861125.1 Planctomycetota bacterium
GCACGAGTGGCGGCCCGGAAACGGGCCGCCGGTTTCGCTTCTCCACGTCCTGTCGCTCACGCCAGGTCCGGCGGCCCGCACCGCTGGCAGGGCCGGGCATCGGGAAGGCGCGCCGCCAGTGCCGTCTCCTCCAGCCATTCGCCGCTGGCGCCGCGGTAGGAGCACTCCGCCCGGTGGTACACCCCCGTTCCGGTGAGGTAGTAGGCGGCCGTTACCGTCGCCTCTCCTTCCTCCCCCTCCTCCTCTTCCTCCCCTGCCGCCGCCGGAACGCGCCCCCGCCCCGCCTCCTTGGCGGCCAACACCTGCCTGCGCGCTTCCCGGGCCCGCGCCCGGGCCGCCGCCTCCCGCTTGCCGTTACCCGCAGCCCGCCAGGCCTCGGCCTCGGCGTAATGGTTCAACCACCGGTCGCGGTAGCCGTCCGATTCCAGCCGAAACGCCTCGGCCCGCCGCGCGCGGTAATCCTCAGTGGGCGCCGCTTCGGGCGGCTCGTCCATCCAGTCCGGCGGCAGGGGCCCGAGGTCCCGCACCACCACCGGGCCGCTGCCGGTCCAGCCCCGCCGGCCCCGGTTGTCTTCCCGCAACTCCCAGCCGTCGCCGTCCGGCCGGCGGACCGGCCAGAAACCGGCGCGTTCCGGCGGCGGCGTCCGGGTGGCGTTGGCGGGGGGCAGGCTGCCCGGATTGGCGGCGGCGCTTCCAAGATAGACCCCGCTCGCGTCGAAATAGTGGTTATCCATCTTCAGACTCCCAAGTATATGGCGGGGGTCATGCCCACGCTCAGGGGACGATTTTCCGCCGCCGTCGGCACGACCCGGGAGGCGTCGAACAGGATGTCAGCGGTCCGGTTGGTGCCGATGGTGGTGGTGTTCCAGGAAACACTCTTGGTGAACTCGCCCGGCGTGAAAGCCCCGTCGGTGGTGATATCGGCGGTACTCAACAGGTACCAGATCATACCCGCATCACGCACACCGATGGTGCCGGTGATGTTCCGGATGGCGTCATCCTCGACCTGGCCGGGAAACCGGCTGCTGTTGTCCACCGGCCGCGGAAAACAGCCGCGTCCGTCGGTGAACAAATTCGGCAGGCTGAGGCCCGTGCCGTCGTCGATGATCCCCCAGTCGCTCCGCAGGGTGTCGGACAGGGAAGCGAGGACAGCCGCCTGGGGGGTACCGACGGCGTAGCGGTCGCCGTTGCAGAAATACCAGCCGGCCGGCAGTTCCGACTGGCGGTGGGGTAGCAACCGGATCTCGCCGATCAGCGCTTCGCCACCGCCGCTACCACCGCCACCGCCGCCGTCGCTGGCGGTGATTGCCTGCCAGCCACCGTCCTGCCGGGCATAGGGGAGGCCGTCGGCCGGCGCGTCCTCGGCCCGGGCCAGCGGTCCCAGCGCCGCCTGCAGTTCCGCCAGGGCGAGAAGGGCCGCGTCCACAGCCTCCCGTTCGACCAAGTTGGCGTCCGCCACTCCCAATCGGCCCTCACCGTCCACAGCCAGGCCCCGGTCCGGCGCCAGCCGGGCGACACCCGGCAGGGCGTCCGTCATGATCGGAAGGGTCGCCGCCACATCGGCGCTCGGGCGCCACACCGGTTCCGTTCCGGTCCAGGCCAGGAGGTCGTCCGCCGCCCCGCCCGCCGGCAGGGCCGACGTCTCCGCCAGCGCCGCCCGGATCGCCGCCAGGTCTTCGGACAGGCCGCTGATAGCCGACTGCGGGTGCTGGTTGTCGACGTCGCGGTTTATGAGATCGGTGTGATCGCTGGTCCCGCCTTCGCCGCCCGTGGCGATGTATTCCACCCAGCCGCCGGCTGTGGCCAGGTAGGTTTTGCCGTCCGCCGGCGGCGGCAGCACGGCGCCGATGTCTTCCGGGCGAACCGGATCCTCGCCGCCCTGGCTGTGGAGAGCGGCGTGGGCCGGCGGGGCGGTCGGTTCCAGCCGGGGGTCGTCAGCGTCCACCTTGCCGGCCAGGGCGTCGACCAGGCCCGCCACCGCCGCCAGGTCGTGGCCGTGCTCCGTCGACGCCTTGGTATCCAGGGTTCCGGCCAGCGCCGCGATATCGTCGATCCCGTGGCCGTGGTTACCGTCCGCCTTGCCGGCGAGTTCCGTCCGGAGGCTGGCGGTGGCGTCCTGCAGCCCGGCGATGGCCGCGTCGGCGCCGGCGAGGACAGCCGCCGCCGCCGGCCCATCCATGCCGTCCGGCAGCGGCACGGCGCCGTCCAGCCCGTCCCGAAGCTGCTGGGCGATCATGGTGAGTTTGTCGGCGGCGTGTTCCATGGCTTCGGGCGAGTTTGGCCCCTGGTTGTGGAAGACGATCTCCTGGGTGAGCGGCACCAGGCGGCGGATGCGCAGGTGTTCGTCACTCGCCAACGGGCCGTCCGTCAGGGTCAGCTCGCCGTCCAGACCGGAACTGCCGGACACGGCGTAATCCACCCCCGCCGTCAGGCCCGTCGCCGATCCGTCGCCGGCGATGCGATCGGCCGCGATGTGGCTGCCGTCGAGAAAGGGAAACGGAATGGGGAAGACGGTCTGGCCGTCTCCACCCGCATAGGTCACGCTGCTGGCGGTCTGTTCGATCATGGTGCGTCCTTTAGGAAAACAGCGACAAATAGCTGCTGGTGGAAGAGAGGAGGGCCTGGGCGGTGGATGAGACGCCGGCAGCGCGGGTGTTGGCCGCGTCCTGCCGGAGGAGGGCCGCCTCGTTCAATAAGCCCCAGCTCTGCAGGTTGGCCTGATATTCAATTTTCTGCCGCTCGTATTCGTTCCAGGCGGTCATGTCCGCCGCCACCTCGAGGGCCGACCCCGAGTACACCTGGACGCCGGACGCGGCATAGTTCACCCGCTGGCCGGCCACCGCCGCCCGGCCCTGGACGGCCTGTTCCAGCATGGCGAGTTCGCCCAGCTTCAACGCCTCCGCCGCCTCCAGCTCCTTGACCGCCGCCTGGCTCTCCAGGCTGTCGGCCGTGACCTGGGCCTGGAGCTTTTGCAGCTGGGCGTTCTGGTAGCTCTGGTACACGCCGAGGGTCGCCCCGGCCACGCTGGTCATGGTTGACAGCATTCCCATTGTTTCTCCTTTCAGCGCCTGTCCTGGCGGTACAGCACCACCCGCCGGACCGGAATCGCGCCGGTGCCGGCGCGGTAGCCGGGCTCCAGCCGAAAGCCGAGGCGCCGGGCGAAGCGCAGACCGGTGACGTACCATTCCGGGATGAACTGTTCCACCCACCACGCCCCGGTCACCGCGAAGGCCCGGTCCAGACCCCAGGTGGCCGCCCGCACCAGCGCCGCCGGCCGCCGGGCGGCCGAGGCGGCGGCCAGCATCCACACCAGCGCGCCGCCGGTGAGGAGGCCGGGCGTTTCCACCCCCAGCATGAACCGGACGCCGCCGTCGTCGTCCAACAGGGCGTAGGCTTCGAGAGACGCGTCCAGGGACAGCCGGAGCGCCGCCCGCGGGGTGAGACCGGCGGTCTCCGCCACCTCCCGCAGGTGGTCCGGCGACAGGTGCCGGGCGAGGTCGTCGGCCAGGCCGGGGGTGGCCGGAACGATTCCCCTAGGCGGGCTGACCATAACTCGCCTCCGCGATGATGCCGAGAATGGTGAAGGGAACCGGCGAGTCCGACACGAACCGCAGCCGGGTGGTGCGGCAACCGGGCGGGGTGGTGAAGACGATGGTCTTCTCGCCGCTGAACAGGGCGATGGGACGACCTGGAAGCTCGGCGGTGCGGAAGCGCATTTCCGACAGCGATCCGCCGGAGTGGCCGTAGCGGCATTCACGGCTGGCAAGAAACCGTATGCCTGCCGAGACCGCGAACCGGGCCCGGTGGCGCAGGGAATCGCCGTCCTCGGGTTCCAGTTCCAGGGTCGTCAGGGCCGCCGTATAGGGCAGGCCGACGTGGATGGTGCCGGCGGTGAAGCCGTCCGGCAGGGTCACCCGTCCGTCCTGCACGGGCAGGTCGGTAAAGACGTTGCCGTCCGCCAGGCAGTCCACCAGCATGCCGTCAAGATGGTCCATACCCGACACCGACCCCACTGCCGCCCCTTCGTAGGTCAGGCCGCAGTCGAGGAAAAATCCCGGCTCAGGCGCGGTCACGGCGTCGGCGGCGGGGTCCATAACCTCGATGAAACGCCGGGTGACGCCGCCGACCTCGCGGGCGACGCAGAAGTATATCTGGTCGCAGCCGTCCATGCCGACCAGCGCGCCAATGCTTTCGAACCGGCCGGCCGTTTCGTGGCGCGACCAGGACATGACCTCCTCCTCCGGCATGAAGGTGCAGGAGAGGAGCGCGCCGTCCGACATGACCGCCCAGAGGAGATCCGACGGGTCCTGCTGGTGGCAGAGACTGACGATGGTGCGGCCGACAAAGAGATGGCCGGCATAGGCGGTGAGATCCCGGCCGGAATAGCCGTCCGCCTCCAGGGAATAGGAAAAGCTGCGGATGGTGCGCCGGGACCGTCCGGCGAACACCACCGTGCGGCCGGCCACCACCGGCTCCAGGGCGGAGCAGCCGTACCAGCTCTGCACTCGGGCATTGATGTTGGACGGGGTGATGGCGCCGCCGTTGCCGCCGGCTTTCCACTCGCCGCCGGAGGTGCCGAGGAGGAGCTCGTTCAGCGGCACGATCCAGTGCAGTTCGTTCATCTCGCCGCTGGCCAGGGTGAATTCGTAACAGTCGGTATCCTCTATCGGCGTATGCCGGGTGAAGGAATTGTACAGGCCGGTATCCGAGCCCCAAAAGGTGGTGGGCTGGTTGTTCGTGCGGCCGAGGATCAGCCGCTGCTCGAAAAAGGCGCAGACGCCGGGGTAGTCGTCCACACCGAGAAAGTACTCCGTCTCCTCCGGCAGCCCGGTGGGCTGCTGGCTGAGGTTCTCATCGGTGAAGGCCGTCTCCGACGTTTCGCCGATGAGGCAGTAGGCGCCGAGGCCGCTGGTGGAATTCAGCCGGTAAATACGGTAAATCTCCGCCGCCTCGACCGCGTCCCACACCAGTTCCGAAATCCGGGTCTTCGCCAACCCGGCGTTATAGGCCCGGACGTACACGGCGATCTGGCTCACCAGGGACGGTTTGACATTGCCGGCCCAGCCGTTGTCGCAGGCATAGAGACATTCTTCCACCAGACCGGAATAATCGCCATTGGTCCACCAGATGGTGATGTTGTAGGTGCCGTCGGGCCGGGCGAACTGCCAGCGGTTGCCCTTCTCGTCGATCTGGATGCCGCCGAAATAATCCCGGTAGCCGCAATCTTTCAGGAAGTCGATCAGCTCGTACGGACCCTTGTAGTGGAAGGTGAGGTCGGCCGGCATATAGGAGTAGTCCCGCTCGTACAGCCACCAGTACAACTCGGAAAACGGCAGCTCGCCGTCCGGCTCCTCGATGGCGGCGGCGTTCACCGCCGTCACCGGATCCGAAGGGGTGGATTCGCCGGCGGCAGCCGACCAGGCGGTGACCACGTAGCGGGCGTCGTCACCGCCGGAGACCACCAGCCGGAGGTTTTGCGGCGTAGCGGTGCGATCGGTGGTGATCAGGTTGTCGAACCGCCAGTCGTGGTGATCGTGGCGGGCCAGGCGCCGGGGCGGAAAATCGGGATGGGTGAAGATCATGACGTCGGCGGTCTGGGCGTGCCGCAGCTCCGGCACAGCCTCCACGGGATAAGGCGATTCCACCACCACCACCTCCCCCGCCCGCTCGTGGTCCTCGGGGTACACCACCAGCCCGCCGTCCTTGATGATGCGCAGGGCCCGGTCGCCGAATTCCAGCATGTAGGACTGCTGAACGGAAAAGCGGAAGGGGATCAGGTAGGACGGAGTGGCGTCGGACAGGGCGGCGGCGACCAGGCGCAGGCCGCCCCGTTTGGTGGCGCCGCCCTGCGGCCGGGTTATGAGGTTGCGCAGTTCTTCCGCGCCGGAGGAATAGTATTTCCAGTCGCTCCGGCCGTGCAGGGCCGGATCCAGTTCGCCCCGGTTGAAGCTGAACTGGGTCAGGGTGGTGGTGGCCATCAAGGGTACCTCCTTTTCCAACGCCGCCGCCGGCTCAGCCGTGGCGGGCGCCCAGGAAATCCCCGTCCGGCAGGCGGGGCGAACTGGATTCGCGCATGTCCATGGCCTTGGCCTGCTGCAGTTGGGCGGCATAGGTGGTGAGGGCCGCCTGGTGCGACTGCGGGTCGGCATGGACAGCCAGGCTGATTTCGGCGGTCAGCCGCCAGGCCAGGGCGTTGACGAATTGGGGGTCGAATTCCTCGCACGGCACCTGGCGGGTGGTGTACTCCAGGGCGGCGGCGGGCAGGTCCGTGAGGATCGCCTTGTACCGACCGTCGAGGCTCCGCCCGATCTCAAACGGATGGCCGACGCGTCCGGCCCGGCCGCCGCCAGCCGGAAACAGCCGCCGGGCCTGAATACAGTCGCCGGGATAGGTGTAGGCGTAGGTAAAGCCGATGGGGCTTTCGGCCAGCGCCGTCAGGACTTTCCGCCGCATGGCAAAGCCCCAGGGGTGATCCCGCAAAATCGACGCCAAAGCCGTGTCCCAATGCGTCCGCAACTGCAACGCTTCCGGATTCGCCTCGTTCAGGCTCTGGATCGGTTCCCGGGACAGGTTGGCCAGGGCCAGATTCACGATGTCCATTTTCGAGGCCATGCCGTCTCCATATAAAATGCCGCGGACCGACGTGTCGCGAACGCGAGGCGCCAGGGGTGACGGCGGCGGGCGCGGTCCGCGGCGGAAAAATCGTAAACCCTCGGGCTAGCGCAGACCGGAGGTGTGCGCCGCCTGCACGAGCCCGGCGGTCACCCGCCCGCCCTCGGCGCCGGAGTACTGCAGCCGCAGGTACCGGCCGCAGCCGGTGGGCAAGGGGGCCGCCAGGACTGTGCCGCCCCGGACGACGTTCCGCTCGTCCACCAGGTATTCGGCCAGGGTCCGGCAGCCGGCCATGTCGGCGCTGTCACCCGTTTCCACGGCGACGGTAAGCTCCCCCTGGCAGCCGGCGGACAGGGACACCTGCACATATACCGGTTCGCCCAGACCGATGTCGTCGGCGCCGACATCGACGGTGTTATCGGATATGACATCGCCCAGGACCTGGCGTTCGGAAAAGGTGGTTTCATAATCCCACATGGTTCTCTCCTTAAGCGTCTCAAGAAAAATTCGGTCGGCCGACAGCTAGGCGACGACGGCCGGCTCCTCGCTGGACAGGGCGTCGCATTGGCGGATGGGCACGCCCTTGAAGGCGGTGACGTTTTCGCCTGCGAAATTGGCCATGGTCAGGTTGACGTTGCTCTTCTCCGCCGCCATGAGGTCGAGAAGGGTTTTGACGTCGCGGTTCATATACCAGGCCGCGCGGCCCATGCGGATATTGGGGATGAGGTTGTGGGCGCGGATCATGCTGCGGATCAGGGCGGTGCCGGAGGTGGCGGCGGATCCGCCGGTCACCAGCGCGTCGATCTGTCCGGCATCGATGTTGGCGATGCGCACCACATAGCGCCAGTCGCGCACGCACAGGCCGAGGGACCAGGAATAGTTGGTCTTGTAGCCCATGAACTCGTTGGCGTCGTCGTCCACTACCGGGCAACGGCCGAGGTATTCCCGGCGCAGGCCGGAGGCGGTGCCCTTGGGGAAGATCATGTGGAGCGACAGGTCGCCCCACACGCACAGCCAGGCGGAGGTGCAGCGGGAACCGCTGCCGCCGGCGTCGATGACGTTGACGGCATTGGCGGCCTTGGCCGGGTCCAGGGTGTTGAAGCGGGAGGACAGGCCTTCGAAGGCGGCGGCGTTGGCGACGATGTCGCCGTAGAAGATGGTCTTGGCCACCTCCTGGTTCATGCTCTCCAGGAAGGCCCGCTCCTCGGACAGGAGAAAGTCAGCCTGCTGGCCGTTGAGATCGGCCAGGGCGGAATCCACCACCGACCAGGTTTCGAGAATGCCGATGCGGTCGTCGACCTGGACGGTCTTGCTCTTGGCCTTGGGAACGCCCCGGTTCAGGCTGCGCCAGTAGCTTTCCGGCAGGCCGGTGCGGATCACCGTGCGGTGGGTGGTGAGGTTGTTGGCTTCGAGGAACATGGCGTCCTCGAGCACCTCGTTGGTTTGTTCCAGAATTTCGATCACCCGGCCAATCTGCTTGTCGGGGCCGAGACGCTTGGCGTAATCGGCCAGGGTAAAACTGCGCATTCCTACGGTGGACATGGTTTTCTCCTCAATGTTTTGCCCGGCGGCGGCCGGCGGGCGGCCACACAGGCGACAGGGGTGCGCCCGTCATCCCGGCGGGGGATGCGGTGACGCCGCGAACACGATGGGGCTTTCCGGGGGAGGGTTACGGGCGCCGGTGTCTACCGGTCCCGACCGGCGCGCCTCAGTTCATATCGGGGAACAGGACCTGGGCGGTGGATTTCACCGGCGGCTGGCCGGGACCGCCGGCGGGCGAGCAGTCCTCGCCCACCGAGCGGGCGACCCGGGCGAGGAAGTAAAACATCTCCGGCCAGTTCTGGATGTTCATTTGGCGGATCTGGGCGGTGAGCAGGGGACTGCCGTAGCGCCGGATCATGGCGGCGACCTCTTCGCCCGTGCGCCGCAGGTTGCGGCCGCCAAACTCGGGATGGGACTGGATCTCCCGCAGCCATTCCGCATTGTTGCGGGCGATGAACTCCGCCTGACACTGGTTGCGGTGCTGGTCCAGTTCCGCATACAGACCCGCCAGTTCCTGGGCCGCTTCCCGGGAAAGGCCGAGCTTTTTGGCTACGGGCACGAAACGCGCCAGGGCGGCCGGGTCCGCCACGTAGCCGTCGGGCCAGGTGAACTCGCCGTAGGGGTCGGGTTCAGCCGGGGCGGTGGGGTCGGGCGGCTGGTCGGGTCCGTCCACCGTCACC
>JAJBSZ010000423.1 GCA_020861125.1 Planctomycetota bacterium
CTGATCATCCGCGGGGCAATGACCACCGGCGAATTGGTGGGCCTGATCGTCTACGCCACCCAAATCCTGATGAGCCTCAACATGCTGTCGATGGTCCTCACCATGATCACCATCTCCCGCGCCTCGGCCGAGCGCATCGTAACCCTGTTGGATGAGCAGAGCACCATGACCACCATCCCCGATCCGGTGACCACCGTCGCCGACGGTTCCGTCCGGTTCGAAGGGGTGTATTTCGGTTACGGTGACGCCGAACACGCTCAGGTGCTCCGGGACATCAACCTCGCCATCGGCGCGGGCGAAACCATCGGCATCATCGGCGGCACCGGCAGTGGCAAAACCAGCCTGGTGCAGCTCATTCCCAGACTCTACGACGTCACCAGCGGCCGGGTGACGGTGGGCGGCGTCGATGTGCGTGATTACGATCTGGACGTCTTGCGCTCCCGGGTGGCGATGGTGCTGCAGAAAAATGTCCTCTTCGCCGGCACGGTGCGGGAAAATCTCCTCTGGGGTAATCGGGACGCCAGCGACGAGGAACTGCGCCGCGCCTGCCGCCTGGCCCAGGCGGACGATTTTATCCAGGCCCTCCCCGGCGGCTACGACGGCCTGGTGGATCAGGGCGGCAGCAATTTTTCCGGCGGCCAGCGGCAGCGGCTTTGCATCGCCCGGGCGCTTCTGAAAAATCCGACCATCCTCATCCTCGACGACTCCACCAGCGCCCTCGACACCAAGACGGACGAGAAACTGCGCGCCGGCCTGGCCAACAGCTTGCCTGGCGTTACCACCTTGATCATCGCCCAGCGGGTCGCATCCGTCATGCACGCCGACCGCATCATCGTCATGGACAACGGTCGGGTGGACGGCTACGGCAGCCACGAGGAGCTGCTGGCTACCAACACAATTTACCAGGAAGTGTACCACTCCCAGACGAGGCAGGACGATGGCGAAATGGCGAACTAACGGTCTCAAGGCGCTCAACCCCGGCAATCCCGTCCGGACGGCCCGGCGGCTGATCGGGTACATCTTCCGTGACTACGGGAAACGCTTCGTCGTGGTACTCCTGGGCATCATGATCGCGGCAGCGGCATCGGTGACCGGTTCCCTCTTTCTCCGTACGCTTATCGACCGGTATATCGCTCCCCTCGAGGGCATGCCCGATCCCGATCTGTCGGGACTTCTCGGCGTGATCCTGATTATGGCGGCGGTGTACTACCTCGGCGTGGCCGCCACCTTCACCCAGTCGCAACTGATGGTCACCATCAGCCAGGGGGTGCAGAAAACCATCCGCGACCAGTTGTTTGCCCGGATGGAAGCCCTGCCCATCTCCTTTTTCGACTCCCACAGCCACGGCGATCTGATGAGCACCTACACCAACGACATCGACACCCTGCGGCAGATGCTGTCCCAGAGCCTGCCGCAGGTATTCTCCTCGGTGGTGACCATGCTGGTGGTGTTCATCGCCATGCTCCACGTCAGCGCCACCCTGGCCATCCTGGTGACAGCCATCCTGATCATCGCCTGGATCGCCTCGCGCATGGTCGGCAGCCGCAGCGCCGTGTTTTTTGTCCGGCAGCAGGCTTCCCTCGGCGCCCTCAACGGCTTTCTCGAGGAAATGGTCCACGGACAAAAGGAGGTCAAGGTTTTCAACTACGAGGACCGGGCCCTGGACCGCTTCGACGCCCTGAACGACGACCTCTGCCGCAGCGCCACCAGCGCCAACAAATACGCCAATATCCTGATGCCGCTCATGGTCAACATCGGCAACCTCCAGTTTGTCCTGGTGGCGGTGCTGGGTGGCGCGCTGGCCGCGTCGGATCGCCGAGCCCTGAGCGTCGGCGCCATCGCCTCCTTTCTCCAGCTCAGCCGTTCCTTCAGCATGCCGCTGAACCAGTTGTCGCAGCAGATCAATTCCATCGTCATGGCCCTGGCCGGGGCGGAGCGCATCTTCACCCTCATGGACGAGAAACCGGAAGCGGATCAGGGTTACGTCACGCTGGTCAACGCCGAGGAACGTGACGGCACCATCGTACCGGCGGAACACCGCACCGGTCGCTGGGCCTGGCGGCACCCCCACGGCAACGGCGAGATCACCTACACGCCGCTCACCGGCGACGTGCAGTTCGTCGACGTCACCTTCGGCTACGTTCCGGAGAAAACCGTATTGTTCGACATCACCCTGGAGGCCCACGCAGGCGAGAAAATGGCCTTTGTCGGATCCACCGGTGCCGGCAAAACCACCATCACCAACCTTATCAACCGGTTTTACGACATCCAGGGCGGGAAGATTCGCTACGACGGCATCAATATCGAAAAGATCCGCAAGGCGGACTTGCGTCGTTCCCTCGGCATGGTACTGCAGGAAACCACCCTGTTTACCGGCAGCATCCGCGACAATATCCGCTACGGGCGGCTGGAGGCCAGCGATGCCGAAGTCAAGGCGGCGGCCGAATTGGCCAACGCCGACGATTTCATCAACCTGCTGCCGGACGGTTACGACACGGTGCTGACGGACGACGGCGGCGAGCTGTCCCAGGGCCAGAAGCAGCTCCTGGCCATCGCCCGGGCGGCGGTGGCGGATCCGCCGGTGATGATCCTGGACGAAGCCACGTCCTCCATCGACACCCGGACTGAAGCCATCGTCCAGGCGGGCATGGACTCACTGATGCACGGCCGGACAGTGTTTGTCATCGCCCACCGCTTGTCCACCGTCCGCAATGCCGACATGATCATGGTACTGGAACACGGACGGATCATCGAACGGGGCAGCCATCGGGAACTCCTGGCAGCCAAGGGTGTGTATTACCGGTTATACACCGGAGCGTCGGAATTGCAGTAATGGAGCAAATGTGCTGTCCGTGACGCCGCGGTCCGGGCAGCGCGTTCGCCAGAAACGATGGCGGCGAGGTCCCGGAGGAGTACGACCGGCCACGACGCCGTGGACAATTCGGATTCAGGAGAAATCCCATGGATCGCAGCCCGTGCGGTATCGACTGCAGCGCCTGCCACGAATACAAGAGCGGCTGCCCGGGCTGCCGCAACCTGGAAGGCAGGATTTATTGGACCGACAAAGCCCAGGACGGTCCCTGCCGCATCTACCTCTGCGCGACGCGGCAACGGGGCTACCACTCCTGCGGCGAGTGCCCGGAATTACCATGCCATCGCTACGCCAGCCTGCGAGAGGAAAAGCTGACCCCCAACGATCCCGTTCATGATATATCCGCGCGGGTGGACTACCTCACCCGCGGGCGATGAGCTCTCCGGACGCTGGTGGCCTGTCTGGACCCAGCCAACGGTTGTCCTGTTGGGTACCATTTAGCCAAAGTCGGGAGGTGATCGGTGTCCGTTGCCGGATGGAAAATCCCGGTGTGGCACGAGGTTTCTGGAAGTGTTACGTAATTAAGCCCCGACGGATGACCTGCCCTAAAATTCAAAGGTGGCAAGGATGTTGTCGAACGCGGCGGTGTAGCGGCTGAAACGGTCGGCTGCCGCCCAAAAGGAAATGCGGAAGGCGCGGTGCCGGCGGGGGACCACGTACTGACGGCAGCGCAGGTTCAAACCGTCCTGGGTACAAGTGAAGTCCATGAACAGGGCCGGGGTCGCGCCATCCGGATCGAAGGACACCACCCGACTGTCTACCAGACGGAATCGGCTGAGGTTCGCACGCAGGCTGGCGACGTTGCTGTCAAGCTCCGCTTTGCCGGCGCTGTAGGATCCGGGGAGGGCTTCGCACTTGACGCTGGCACTGCCGTCCGGGCTGGTCATCTCCACTGAATTCAGCCGGGCCGATCCCCGCCAATCCGGCGGCAGGCGCAGGGCAAACCCCCAGAAGAGGTTCGCCATCCAGTCTTCCTCGACCCGGGCATAGGTTCGCCGATCCCCCACCACCAGTTCCGCCAGATTGCCGCGCGGCGTCTCCCGGCCGGCCGATGTGAGGGACAGCGTCAGGGCAGGATTGCGCAGGAAACCGACGAAGTCAAACAACAGGGCGCCGTCGCCGCCCGACCGTTCCACCAGCACGTATCCGGCAGGTAATCCGACCCGGCTGACGGTGGTGTCGACCGGAATCCAGCTGCCGTTGATCCAGGCCTCGGCCCAGCAGTGGAACACGGCCCGGCCGGTCTGGGCCAGGAAGCCCTGGCAGAGGCGGGTGGGAATCCCGAGGGATCTGGCCATGGCGGCGAATATGCGGGCATGGGCGGTGGCATCGCCCGAGAGGTCGGTCAGGGCGTCGACGGGGTCCCGCCGCCGCCGCGGCGTTTCCTCCAGGTCGATGGTCTGATTCACCCAGCCGGCAAGATAGCTGACGGCCCGCAGGACGTTGGTCTCCTCCCGTCGGGTATCGGTGTCGGCCACCGCCTGGTAGGCGGCGTCGATGATGGCGGGATGGTTCGACGGGATGGTTGGAGAATGGGTGAGATAGGGCTGGATGTCGGGTGGTACCGCCATGGGCAGGACGGCCCGGGAATCCACCCGCGGGGCATTGCGGACGGCGGTGATGCCGGTGCCGTCGCCGACGTAGTCGATGCGGGCATACTCCGAGTTGTGGATCACCCCGGCCCATTCGTAGGATGGCCAGGCCTGGAGTTGCAGCCAGGCGAAGTTGTCCCAGGCGGGAATTGATTCGGCGATGGCGATGACCGCCGGTCCGCCGGGTGGCCGTTGTTCCGGCGCCGGCGCCGTCTGGGCCGGCGGCATCTCCTCTTCCGGGAATTCGATGAAATAATCACCGTCGTTCAGGGCCGACAGAGGACGCGGGCCGATGGGGATGGCGGCACGGGCCGGCTCATGACCGCGAGTACCGGTGCGGGGAATACGACCGGCCTCGTAGTCGTCCCGTTCCACCACCTGGTACACTAGGCCTGCCGACTCCAAACGGAGTAAACGGCCGTCGGCGGTGAACCGGGCCTCCAGGGGCGGCCGGCCGGGGGAGGTGCACACCGCCCGCCACACGGTCGCGGCGCCGGTGCCGATGCTTTCCACGATCTCCACCGTCTCTGTCGCCACGGTCCGGTTCCGGCGATCGAGTACGTCGACCTCGGCTACCGTGCCGGCTCGGGGCGGGCGTCGGGAAAACCATTCACCGCTGAGTTCAAATACCGCGCCCGGCGGAACCGGTATCCGGCCGGACGTGCCGAACATGCCCGAGGCTTCAATCACCGCCTCGCCGTTTTCCACCGTGATAACTTCCCGGCCGCTGTCGCCCGCCACCACCTCTTCGCTGCGTTGGATTGCCGTGCCGTCGGGTGTGGACAGGGTCCGGAGGCGCAGGATGCGGAGGGGAGTCACCCCGTCACCCGGGGCGTAGACGAATTTCTCTTCTTCCACCACCACGCACGGAGCCTTGCGGTACGAGCCGGCGCGACGGGTGAAATAGCCTTTTTCCCGCAACTCGCCGCGGTATTCCATGACGTAATAGATGCGTTTGTCGTTCCAGGGATGATCGCCAGCCGCGCTCTTGCCGCCGCCGGCCAACACCAGGAGGAGGATGCAGTAGACCAGGCCGTGGCGCATAGATCGCAAGTCCCCTCTTCAACCGGCTTCGCCAGGCGCTCCAGTCCGGGCCTGAACTGCCGTTCGCTCACACGGGTAGGTCATGCTATCAGAAAACGATGGACAAGGGAAAAAAAAACGCCGGCCAGCGGCCGGCGCGAACGTACCATTACCAAGGGCGAACTTCCTCGCCCCATTTGTCCCTTGCGTTACGCTTTCTTGGCTTTGTGGGGCGTATGCTTGCGCTCGGCAGGACAGTATTTGGTCACTTCGAGGGATTTGTTCTCCCGTTTGAGGCGAGTGACATAGTTGCGGTTCTGGCAGCTGCCGCAGACCATCTGGTAAACCTCGACCGGGTTTTTCTTTTTCTTGGCCATTGTTGTCAACGCTCCTGTCAGCAATTCGTACCTACGTGCGCGCCGTCCGCCAGCACCCCCTTCGGTCGACCCCGCCCGTCAGCATCAGTATACGAGAATCCCGCCGCCCGTGGGACGGCGGCGTGTAAAACAGAAACTATCGCCGGACGGTTCCTTCCTGTCAAGAAATTTTACCCGATTCCGGCCTCTTTCCGTCGGGCCACGGCTGCCCGGCATTCACGGAGGTGGCGTTCCGCCCACAGGCGGTGCAAGTATGCCGTTCCGGCTGGAAGCGTGGCCACGGCCTCGCGAAAGGCGATGGCAGCTTCCTGCCACCGGCCCAGGCGCTGGTACACCATTCCCAGATTGTAATACAAAAATTCCTGAACCCGTGCTTCGGCGCCGTAGTCGCCCGCTGCCGGCCGGTGGGTAAACGTGTTCCGGGACGGGGGAAAGTGTCGGGCGAGCCATTTCTCGTCGTCGGCTTCGCCTCGAGTCGCATCGTCGGCCGTCGCGTCGCCGGGTCTTCGACTCCCTCCCAGGCAGGTGACCAACGCCTGTTCCGCCGCCGGCAGGTTGCCGTCCAGGACATGGAGCAGGCCGACCAGATACTGATCGATATGCCGGTCCGCTTCCAGTCGCCGTTGCCGAATCCGGGCCACCAGCCGCCGCTGGGCATCCGACCGGATGGTCTCCTCCGCCCTGTCAGGCGCCGTCCGCCGCATCGCCGCCGCGGTTGCGGCCGCTTCCTCGGCCACCGCCGCCAGCGCGGGCTGACAATCCGGCAGTTGTCCGATCAGCCGGCGGCAATGGGCGTCCGCCCGGCGGCTGGCCGGGGTTTCCTCGCTGGTCGTGGCGCCGGCTCGGGTCAGAAATTCCATGAGTCGCCGGGTTTTCTCGGGAGGGAAAACCAGAAGCGCATCCGCCAGACCGGTAACGTCACGCAGTGAGGCTACCGCCGCCAGAAGCTGACGGTCCAGGTCGTAGCGCGGGCCGAGGACCCGTTTCCAGATCTCCCGCCGCCGTCCGGCGCCCGCTTCCAGGAACAGCGTGGCCAGCGGTTGGTAGGGAATCGGGAGGATCAGGTCGTCCGGGCGGAGCCGTGACAGGATCAACGTACGAAAGGCGGCGAACTCCGGAAGCGCGGCGGCTGCCGGTTCGTCGCCGCACCGGGCCCAGGCGGCAAAGGCGGCGACGAGGCGGGCGAGGCGGCGGTGGCTCCGGTCGGGGGCGGTGGCGGATTGGACGAACACTGAGGGCACCGCCGATCGGGCGGCGAGGAGAAATTCCCGAAACGATTCCGGCTGGACCGTGTGGGCGTATTCCAGCCATGCGGCGGCCAGATCCGTTGCCAAAGACGAGGCGCGGGCCTGCAGCGGCACAACCAGACAGTTCAGGGAATACCGGCTGCGGCGGACGAGGTCCGTCGCCCCTTCCCACTGCCGCCGATTCCGGCCGTCGTGCCGTTGCCTACCGGCGACCTGCCGCAGGTGGCGGCAAAAACGGGGTCGGCCGGACCCGGGCACGATGACCGCCGTCAGCGGCCCAAAGCGACGCAGGTCGCGGGCCGCCACCGCCGGTGCCGCCGCTGCGACCGGATCGTAGAGGATGAGGTCATGGAACAACGCGGTGAGGCGCTGCCGGGTCCACGCCTCGTTCCCATCGGCGTCCGCATCGAAGGCGGGAAGCTGGGGACGGGCCGTCGGGCCTTCCCCGGGACAGCGCTCGAGGGTTTTCTGGAGTGCCGCCACCCGATCCAGGAGTACCTCCACCCGGTCGTCCAATGAGGTTCCGGCCCAGGAACGCCGCAACTGCCGGGTGAGGGCCATATGTTCGTAATTGGCGTTTTTCCAGCGGTCAAACAGCGCCCGGATCGGAGACCGGCCACTCCGGCCAGCCCCCGCTGCCCCATCGGCCCGTTCCAGGATCGCGTCGATCTGACGCGCGGTCGCCACCACGGCGCGCCGATCGACAAAGCTCTTTTTTTCCCGCTGGAGGCGATGGATGGATCCGGTGATGGTCTGGAAGAGACCGAACGCCTCGACCACCTCGTCGGTCAGTGCCGGCTCGAGTCCGGTTGCCCGCACCGCCTCCAGCGCCTGGTCCATGGCGGCGGCGGTGGCACGCAGCCGCCGGCGCACCTCTTCGGCCTGATCGACATCGAGACAGTCGCGGTACATTTCCTGCACCCACGGCTCGAAGTTATACACCCGGCTGCCCGCCTGATCCCGGCCAAACCGGGCGGAAAGAGCGGTCAGATGCCGGTGGAGCCGACTCTGGGCCGCGGCCGACGGGGTGGTGTCGGCGGGAGCGGCCGCTGCCGGACCGGCTTCGATCCAGGCCAGATCCTGGCGGAGGATGGACGGCGTGGTGCCGAAGGTGAGAAAAGCGGCCTGGTCCGCCGACAAGGACACCGGCCGATCGGGAAAGACGCAACCGGAAGCGATGGTGTGCCGAAGGTAGGTATAGAGGTTGTCGGCGACCGACTGCTCGATGGCGCGACAGGCGCCGAGCAACGCCGGGTCCGCCCGGGCGGCGGCAAGGGCGGCGCGACGCGCGGCCAGTTGTTGGGGAATCTCGTCCAGATACTCGTCCATCCGGTCCCCGCTTGGGCCAAACGCGGCGCGGAGCCGCTTCCGGAGTGCAGTCCTCGGGACGCCGATCCGCAAACCTATCCGGCAGTTCACCGCCTGTCAATCCGCGACGGCAAAAGAAGCAGGCCGCCGGGGAAACCGGCGACCTGCGCAAAACGGGTATCTCTGACTTCGGATCCTAAGGGCGTTTTTCCCCGGCGGATGCAAGTTTTTTCAGGGATTTGGCGCGGGCCTTGCGTGCCTTGTTTTTCTTTTTTTCGGCGACGCGGATGGCTTTCGCCCGCTCCTTCTCGCGTTCCCGATCCTTACGCTTGTTCTTTTCCGAAGGTTTCTCGTAATAGGAATTTTTGCGCATGTCACGGGTCAGGCCTTCGCGGTCGCAAATTTTCT
>JAJBSZ010000051.1 GCA_020861125.1 Planctomycetota bacterium
GGGTGGCGTGGCGGTTGGAATACGATGCCGGCGACCGCCTGGTGCGTGGCTACGATGCCTTCGGGGAAATGACCGCCGTGGACTACGACGCCCAGGACAATCCGGTGACGGTGCACCTCCCGGGCGGCCAGACCCTGCGCTATCGCTACGCGTTGTCGGGTGACCTGATGTCCAGTCAGGGCGGCCGGGAAGGGCTGGTGGCGTACAGCTACGACGCCCTGGGCCGCGAGGTGGCGGTGACCGACGCCACCGGCGGCACCCGCCGCACCCGGTACGACCGGGCCGGTCGTGTGGTGGGCATCGGGAACGAAATGGACCAATGGGTGCGCTACACCTACGACGCCGCCGGCAACCGGGTGTCCCTGGTGGACGCGAACCTGAACACCACCACCTTCGAGTACGACCGGGACGGGCTCTTGGTTCGCCTGACCTACCCGGCCGTGGCCGGCCAGCCGGCCAACATCGAGGAATACGCCTACGACGCGCCGGACGCATGGTGGCGTGGACGACGCCCAACGGCGACACCATCCGTCGGCTCTACGACGCCGCCGGCAACGTTCTGGCACTCTACACCGGTGACGCCGTGTTCGCGGATGCGGACGCGATTCCGGCCGACCGGCTGATAGCCTTATATAGCCGGTAGCGTGCCCGCCGACGCCACTGCACCGGTTATGCGAAATAGATCACGGCTACGACGAGGAATCTTTGGACAGCCGGTAGAGTACCCGCCAACGCTTCAGAACCGGTAAGGCGAGGCAAATTACGGCGACGACAATGAAGGTGGCGGCGATGGGGCGTTCCAGAAAGATTCTGAAGCTGCCACCCGACATTACCAGGCTCCGCCGCAGGTTTCCTTCCGCCATGGGGCCAAGAATAAGCGCCAGGACGATGGGCGAAAGCGGAAAGCCTCCCTTGACCATGGCGTACCCGACAACGCCGAACACCAGCATCACCACCACATCCAGGTAGTTGTTGTTGATGGCGAAGGAACCGACGATACAGAGGACGATGACGATCGGCACCAGAATCTTGCGCGGTATCTGGACGATTTTAACGAAGAGGGGAATGCCCAACAGCCCCAGGATCAGCATGCAGACGTTGGCCAACATAAAGCCAATAAAAAGGGTATTGACGATATCTGCCTGCTCCACAAACAGCATGGGACCCGGGGTCAGGTTGTGGATCATCAACGCCCCCAGCATGACCGCGGTGTTGGCGTCGCCGGGGATGCCCAGGGTAAGAAGCGGGATCAGCGCGCCGCCGGTGGTACCGTTGTTGGAGGCCTCGGGCGCGGCTACCCCTTCCGGAATGCCAGTGCCGAATAGTTCAGGATGTTTGGACAACCGCCGTTCCATATCATAGGAGACGAAGGCGCTGATATCGCCGCCGGCGCCGGGGATGATACCAATGAAGGTTCCGGCCACCCCACCCCGGAGAATGGTCGGCCAGATGGTCTTGAGATCTTGCCGGGTCGGGAGGGCGCTGCCGATCGTTTGGATGACCGTGCTCTTGACCTGCAATTCCTCGATGGAGAGAAAACATTGGCTCATGGCAAACAAACCCACCATGACGGGAATGAAGGCCAACCCGCCCATCAGGAAGGTGGTGCCGAAGGTGAAACGGGAAAATCCGGTGATGTTGTCCATGCCGACCAGCGATAGGGTAAGGCCCATGGCGCCGGACAGGAGGCCCTTGAGCATGGTTTTGCCGGATACGCTGGAAATTATGCTGATGCCGAAAAATGCCAGGGCGAAGGTTTCCGGTGCGCTGAACTTGAGGGCAACGTTGGCCAGGATCGGCGCGATGAGAATCATCAGGGTGCCGCTGATAATCCCGCCGCCGAAGGACGAGACGGTGGAAATTCCCAAGGCCCGGCCCGGTTCACCGCGCCGGGTGAATTGGTAGCCGTCCATGACCGTGGCCGCGGCGGATGGGGTCCCTGGGGTATTAATGAGGATAGCGGTGATGGACCCGCCGTAGATGGCGCCGATAAACTCCCCGATCAGCAGCATCAACCCGAGATGCGCATCCATCCGGAAGGTCAGGGGCATGAGGAGGGCGATACCCATCGTCGAGGTCAAACCGGGCATGGCACCGATGGAAATGCCGGCCGCCACCCCGACCAGAATGGTCAGCAGAGTGAGGGGAGCAAAGGTAAGGGAAAGCACCTCGAGATTCACTACAAGCCTCCAACCGATAACGGGCGAACGCAATATAAGCCAACGAAAAGTCCAAAACAAACCGACGATACCGTGCCGGCGCGGTCGCCGAGGGTGCTCGGAGGCTCACCTCATGTTCCGTCGGAAAGCGAACGGTCATTCCGCGCGCGCGGTACCACCCTGGACCAGTGGCACCGGGGAGATCGGTAGCGTTCCGCCGGGAACGGGCCCCTCAGGACTGACCACGCCCGGGACCGCGGTTAGAACAACATGCCCTTCGGGAACTGCACGGAGAGGAATTGGGTGAAAACGCTGTAAAGGATCCAGGTGGCGAGCACCGGAACGCCCACCAGGACCTTCCAACTTTTCACCTGGAAAAACACCATCAGACCAAGGAGAAAAAGGACGGTCGCAGGGGGAAACCCGACGAGACGAATGAGTACCACGTAGGCAACCGTTATCACCAGGGTCAGGAACACCGTCGCGTTTTTCTTGGTGAAAACCTGCACCGGATCGCCCCTTTCCTTCCGGAGGCTAACCAGCAGGATCGCCGCCAGCAGGAACACGATCACCGACAGGATCATGGGGAAAAACCCCGGCCCCGGAGCGCCGTTGGATTGACCCGGGTAGGTCCGGGCGATGCAAAATATGCCTATCGCCAGCGCCATAAACGCCACTGAAATGATCGTCGCAATCTTTTTCATCCGGACTTCCGTGGGACAAGGCGCGGGAGGGGGATCACCCCCTCCCGAACCTGGTGCTGGATTTTATTTCGTGCTCAGACCGAGCGCTTCCACCTGTTCCTTGTAGATGGCATCTTCCCGTTCGATCAAGGCGGTGAATTCCGGACCGGACCGGTAATCCTTGTCGAAGTGCTGCGCTTCCATGAATTTGGTCACTTCCGGATCGTCCAGAGCCCGTTTGAAGGCATCGTCCAAAATGCCGATGACCTCCTGTGGCGTCCCCTTCGGCACACCAAACCCGCGGAAAATGGTGAGAATCGGCTCGGGATAGCCCGCTTCGGCGCCGGTGGGCACGTCGGGGAACGCGGGGTTCCGTTCCGGAGCGAAGATGCAGAGAATTTTGATCTTACCGGCTTTTACCTGGACCTCCACCTCCTGAGCGCTGCAGGTGGTGGCCTCGACATGGTTGCCGGCCACGGCGATGGCCGAGGGTCCGCCACCGTCGAAGGGAACATGGATGACGTCGATGCCCGCCTTGGCGGCGAAGGCGGCAGCGAGGACATGCCAGTTGCCGCCGATGCCGGAGTTTGCAAAGCGCACCTTACCCGGATTTTGCTTGGCGTATTCGACAAACTCCGCGACCGTATTGTAGGGGGCGTCGGCGGCCACGGACAGGGTGCCGTAGGTGGAATTGACGCAGGCGACGATATCGTAATCGCGCCAGGTATAATCCACCTGGGAGACATGGGGAACAGCGAGCAGCTCGGGGACGAGGGCGGTGACGCTGTAGCCGTCGGGTGCATCCTTGGCGCCGGCGGAGTAGCCGATGGCATAGCCGGCGCCGGTCTTGTTGACGACGACGACATTCTGGCCCAGAATGTTCTTTACGGCAGGAACCATGGCCCGAACCAGAAGATCCGTTCCACCGCCGGGAGCGGGCGGTACCGTGATTACGATCTGCTTGGTGGGGTATTCCACAGCGCCGGCAGAATACATAGTCTGCCCACAGAGCAATCCGGCGACAAGCGCCAGCGGCAACCAATTTTTCAGCATAGGTGTCTCCCCGGGAAGTGGTAGGAATACAGATTAATATGACGTGAACCTGGCTCTCATGTACACCTTTTTTGGTATTTGTCAAGCACGGAAATATTTCGTCGCGGCATTACGGGGTGACCTGTCGGCTCCGGACGTCGTCGCCTGAAACACGATTTCGCAACAGGTCGGGCGGCGTATGTGGAACAATCCTACGCCCCATCGGTCCGCGACGGGTACACTGCCAGTAAGCGCGCCGGCCAACGACAGGTGAAAACGGTTTTCACCCCCTTGATCCGTTTCGATGGTTATTCCCTGCGTCCCGCGTCCTGGGCGCCAAAAGTATAAGGGGAACCTTTATTGAAAAATATAAAAAATATATTTGACCAACGAATATCTATCGGGTACAGTGCCCGGTAGAAGCGGATACCGCGGTAAAGGATTTTGGATAATTCGCACCGACGGTGCCAAGCCAAGTGGAGAGGAGAAGGGGATGACGGACGTTCGCAACCTGGTACTGGAGTTGGCGGAAGGGATGGGACTGGACGGCCTGCCGTTGGACGCCAACGGCGTAACCTGTATCCAGTTTGACGATTTACTCATGAACATCCATGCCGACCGTGAAGCGGGGGAGATAACGCTGTTCCTGAAGATCGGCGATATTCCGCCGTCGGCGGAGGCGAAGCTGGCGGTGTATGCCTATTTGCTCAAACGCAACAACTTTTCCCGCCATACCGGCGGCTGCGTTCTGGGTATCGATGAGGAAGAGGAAGCGGCCTACTTCAGTCACCGCTTTGCCGCCGGCCATTTTACCGTACAACAGCTGGAGCGGATGGTCGAGGCTTTCCTGAATCTCGCTGACACCTTCGTCGCTGGCTTCCAGGAAGCCGCCGCATCCGTCGACGGCGAAACCTCGGCACCAGTGCAGGCCGGAATGCGGGTCTAGGCGAAGGCTCCGAGCGCCCTGGGCGGTGCGGTGGTTCGTTAGGTCGGTGTCCTCGCTCTGGCAACAGTACAACAAACACGTCTCGGACGAATGACGAAGTGAGGACGACGGGCGGGCCGACGGGTTTTTTTACGACTGGAAAGTGGGGATACCATGGCTGATTACGATACCGGCGGTTTGCGGTCAGTGCAGGCTGCCTTGCAAAGCATAGGTAAGGACTACGTGCGCATGGACGCGTCGGGCCATGCGACCGCCGCCACCAGCGGCAAGGTGGGGCGCTTCTTCGGACGGCTGGCGGCCCATTTCGGCCATGGCGTCCAGGAAAGCAACCAGCGTACCATCGAAGCTCTGGCGCGGCAACTGGAGCATCTACCCGAGGACGGCCTCGCGGCGTCGGCGGTGTTCCGTACCGGTGCGTCCTCTCTCCTCTCGTCCGGAAAACCGCTTTCAGGCCGCCGGATAGCGCGGGTTCTGGGAGAAGCGCTGGAAACGGTTCAGCAGCGCCAGCACGAACGGTTTCTCCAGCAACGCGAGCAGGCGCATATTGCCAGCGGCCGAGAAACCGAGGCTATTCTGGCGGTCGGCCGGTTTTTCAGTCCCGATGGCGGGGAATTCGCTTCCTCAGTCGCCGGGTTGGAACAGATGCTCGGTCTGGATCCGGGCGCGTCGGAGGTATTGTCACGCCGCACGGATATGAAGAACGCCCTGCTCCGGGATTTTGCCGCCGGCAGAGTCCCCGACGATCCCGCCGCTGTTGCCAAAGGGGTGGTGCGGCAGGCGGTCCTGACCCGGTATGTCGACCTCCGCCTCGACCACCTCGTGGCGGCAATGCGGGACGCCCATGCCCTCGACGGTCTGGACATCGACACCGCCGCCTTCGGTGACCGGCTGCGGCGGTCGGCGTCCTTTTCGGGCGAACACGAGCCTTTCGATCCGGAACAGTTTTTCGAGGGGCTGGAGGTGACCTCCCGGGCTTTCGCCGCCCAACTCCGCCACGCTGCTCTCACCGATCGTCTGCAGCCTTATCTGGCGGTGGATGAAAGCGAAACCGGACTCTTGGTCGCCTACCGACAGGCAGCCGAATCGGTGGTCGCGGGGGCGAATATTCGGCCCCAATCCCTGGCGCTGCTGCAGGAAATGTTAGCGAAAAATATTGCGCGGGAATGCGAGGGAAAACCGATCCCGGCGGGAGAGGACCTGCGGCGCCTGCGGGACCGCCAGCTCGACGCATTCTGCCGCGACCTCCAGGCGTTGCCCGACCTGCCGGAAGACCAGGCCGAACGGGAGCTGGTGCTCCGGACCTTCATCGAGAAAGGGCTACCGATCGATCCGGCGCTGGTGCGCTTCACGCTGGAGTTATCCACTGCGGTCAGGCGGGGAATCGAGTCCGGCCTGAAATTCACCGAGGCGGACGATCTCCGCCTCGTCTTCCGGAATTTCGTCGATGTATCCGCAGTGCTGCACGGCCAAGCCATGACCCAGGCGGACGCGCTCAACCGGGAACTGGGGAGCGAGGATTTCACCATCGCCAACGAGCTCGCCTTCGCCCTGGGTCTGAACCGGCTGGCCGACCGCATTGGCGTTCGGCAGGTGGTGAATGGCATCCTGATACACGGCTCACCCTTCTTTGATTTGGCCTATGCGCTCAACACCGAGGTCCAGAAGCAGGGCGGCGAGAGCAGCACGGCGCTGGCGCTGCAGAGCCAGATGCGGATGCTGGAGCTCGGTCTGACCGGGATTATGGAAGACGACCCGGGCCTCTCCGCGCCGGATATTTCCCACTTGTCTTTGCCGTTTTTTCGGAAACTTGGCGGCCATATCGCCACTGGTGCCCGAACGGGAAAGAACTACGACGCGTCGGCGGCAATGCAGGCCGTGGCTGGCACTATCATGGCGGACAAAAGCGCGGAGCTGGTGGAGAGCACCCGGGAGGAGCCGTGGGGTGGGAACGCCGACAGCCCCTCTCTGGCGCTGTGTGATACCTTCCGAGCGGATTTCTCCCGTTCGTATTATATGATTGCCGGACGGTTCCAGCGCGCGGCCGGTGCTACGGATTCGGACGGCCATGCCGACTACGTGGCCGCCTTCCCGGATCGCCGGAGCGCCTACCAGGTTTCCACCGTTTTGCACCAGCAGCTCGGCGGGTTTATGTTCCAGGGTCTGCGGGCGGTGCCGGACCTGTTGGAAGTGGTGTTGGGGAATGCTTTTTTCTCCATCGGTGCCAAGGTACGCCAATCGTATCGGGTCACGCCTGGCTCCGTTCCGGGAGAATATTACGTCAACTTCGAATACGACTACCGGTCCGGCGCCGACTCGGCGGAAGCCAAGCGCACGTTTCCCGACCGGGATCGGCATGAAGTCCCCGCCGGCTACAAAATGCGCGTGGACATCACGATCATGACGGGAGACCAGCCAGCGGTTACGGCCTGTGTCCCTGACATCCTCTGTTACGATTGGGAATAGGAGAATTTTCCAATGACCGCCACCGAAAATTTCGACCTCCTGCTGGCCGAGCTGGCCAAAACCATGCAGGTGCCAGCGCTGGAACGGGACGAAGTCGGCATCGTCGTGCTGGAGATCGACGGTCTGCCGCTGTACCTGCAGTTCGCCTCCGGCCGCGAGTCCCTGGTATTGACCTGCGAACTGGCGGTGCTGCCGCCGGACGCGCCCGCCGCGCCCTACCGGCGCCTGCTGGCGGCGCAGCTTTTCGACCAGGGCACCGGCGGCGGAAAATTCGCCCTGGACGAATCTTCCAACACCGTGGTGTTTACCTTTGAGCGGGTGCTCGACGGGCTGCCGTATGCCCAATTCGAGGAGATCCTCGGCAATTTCCTCCGGGTGTGCGAACACTGGCGCGGCATTCTGACCGGGCCTGACGCGGGCGCATCAGAAAAGCCCGGTCCGGACGCCCCTTCGGGCCTACGCGCCTAATTTCCGCCGGCCTGCAACAGGAGGTAAGCTATGGACGTTCCACTGAGTGATTTCGTGCGGTATGCCGCCGAAACCGGTAGGTCGGACAAAGCGGTGGGCGTTGGTGCTGATGCCCGGGTAACGGATCGCGGCGTGTTTTCCAGGCACGACAACATCCAGGCCTGGCGGGATTTTAGCGCTGCCTTGAACCGCAGCTACGGCATCTCCGTGCCTGGCACCGTGATCCACTCGGGAAAACCGTTGACGGCATGTCATATCATCGATCGTTGTAAAAATGCCCGGTCGCAGTACCAGTCCCGGTTTGCCGAAACCTTCCGATCCACGGTGGAGAGCGCGCCTTTGCCTACGGCCTTGGCGGCGATCCCAAAAGGCGCACTGTACGATCTCTACGTGCGGAACCGGATTTACGAAGGGGCGGATGACCAAACCCGCCTGGCCATGCTTTCCCAGGCACTGGCAGCGGAGAACGGTGCGCCATCCACGTATGCCAGCGACCACCATCCCGTCGGCCTCGCCGAATTCGGCGGAGTAGCATTCACGCGTAACGAGACGTCGGTCGAAGATTTGGTCCGCACGGGTCGGTTGCGTCCGGGAGACCCGATGGCCGGCGGCCGCTTTGTGTACCAGGGGCTGAAGACCAAGGGGGTTGAGCCGGGATTTCTGATACAGCCGCCCTGGCCGTCGTCGTATGATGAAGAATTGATGGGCCGGACGGTACCGGTGTCCGACAAGTTTTCTCTGGCTGTGGATGCGGTACTGCGGCTTTTCACCAGCTGGAAGGACTACGGTGACTCCCAGCAGGATGCGGATTGCTGCGGCCGGCTGGTTGCCGACGTGTGCTGTTTCATGAAAGACTATACCCTCCTTGAAAGGTTGGCGAAAAATCAAGTTACGCCGCGCGATGCCGCTCTGCTCATACCGCCGGAAATCCTCCGCCACTATGCCGCGGAGCAACTCAACCCGGACGGGCGGCCTTTCCGTCGGCTGGCGGTAAACGAAGCGCGACACCATGTGCGCCAGGTTTTGCCCGCACTTGCGAGCCAGATCGTGAG
>JAJBSZ010000333.1 GCA_020861125.1 Planctomycetota bacterium
GGGGTAGACGATGATATTGACCCGGCCTTCGGTGAGCTCGCGAATCTTATCCGCCGCCTCCGCCGCGCCGATGTGCCAGGGGTGGGAGGTCTCGTACACATGGGCCAGCCGCAGGTCGAGGGCCCGGGCCGGCGACGAGGCCAAAACCACCAGTGCTGCCAGAAGGATCCATTTCTTCATGGTGCTCTCCTTTTCCGATGCGGGTAGGGCGCTGGCGACCCGAGTGTCGTCATGCCGTGGCTCCGCTGATCGCTGTGGGTGGGACGCCGTCCGCCTGCCGCATGGGAGCCGGCGCCGAAGGTGACGCGGGTAGGTCGAGGCTCATTTCGCCGGATTTTCCAGGCAATGCCCGTACCCGTTGTCGAATACCTCCGCGGAAAACCACCGCCGGCAAAACCGGCTTGGAGTCGGAATGGAAATCTGCAGCCCAGCCTGATACTACAATGGGAGCTTAGCCCCGACCCGCGTCCAGCACAGAAAAATGGCACGGCCGCAAGTTTTTTTGCTCCGGCGGTTATGGAGCAACAATAGGGCGCGAGAATGATATTGTGACACCGCTGGCGCGGAGGCGCGGCACCCTACGACTGTAGTACTACGCCACCGTCCAGCCGCCGTCGACCAGGAGAACATGGCCGTTGACGAACGCGGACGCGTCGGACACGAGAAACACGGCCGGACCGAACATGTCTTCCAGTTCCCCGATCCGGCCCATGGGACTGCGGGAATAGACCCACTCCCGCTTGACCGGATCGTCCAGGATCGGCCGGGAAATTTCCGTCCGGAAAAACGACGGCGCGATGGCGTTGACGGTGATGCCCTTGGGTCCCCATTCGATGGCCAGGGATCGGGTCAATTGGTGGATGGCGCCCTTGCTGGGCGCATAGGCCAGATCGCCCGCCCGGCCCTGGAAGCCGCGCACGGACGAGATCAGGAGGATCTTCCCGTAGCCCCGGGACAACATGTGTCGCCCGACCTGCTGGCAGGTGATGACGACCGACTTCAGGTTGGTGTCCATGACCCGCTGCCAGGCTTCGAGGTCGAAATCGGCCGCCGGCTCCAGGTGCACTGTCCCCTGGCTGTTGATCAGGATGTCGATGGCTCCGAACGCCGCCAATGTTTCCGCGACCAGGGCCGCCACCTGTTCCTCCGACGTCGCGTCCACCGGCAGGCCAAGGCCGGTCCGCCCCATGCCGGTAATGGCGGCGGCGGTTTCGGCCAGCCCCGCCGGACCCCGTCCGGCCACGCAGACATCGGCGCCCGCCGCCGCCAGGGCCAGACTCATGGCTTGACCGAGACCCTTGTTGCCGCCGATCACCAGGGCTTTTTTGCCGTGCAGCGAAAAGCCGGCGGGTGAGTGGACGGCCTTGGCCACCAGGGTATCAAGACGAGACTGCGGCATGGCGATTTCCTTTTTCCTTTTCAAATCACAGGGCTAACCGCATGCCCCCGTCGACGAAGAGTACATGGCCGTTCACGAAGGCGGAGGCGTCGGAGGCGAGGTACACGGCGGCGCCCACCAGCTCTTCCGGCCGCCCCCACCGCTCGGCCGGTATCCGGCCCTTGATCCAGGCGTCCCATTCCGCGTCCTCGGCCAGGGGTGCGGTCATCTCGGTCAGGATGTAACCGGGGGCGATGGCGTTGACCTGGATGTTGCTGCGGGCCCATTCGACGCACATCGACCGGGTCAGGAGGACGAGGCCGCCCTTGGCCGCGGCATAGTTGCCGATGGTCGGCCGGGGCCGTTCGCAGTTCAACGAGGAAATGTTGATGATTTTGCCGCGCCCCCGCGCGATCATCCCCCGGGCCGCCTGCTGTCCCACCAGAAACGCAGCTGTCAGGTTGGTGTCGATGACGGCCTGCCATTCCGACGCTTTCATCTCCACCAAGGGCGCCCGACGGTGGATGCCGGCGTTGTTTACCAAAATTTCAAGGGGTCCGAAATCCCGTTCAATCTGCCCGATGCCGGCGGCCACCGCCGCCTCCTGGGTCACGTCGAACGGGACGCCTCCGGCCTCCAACCCTGCCGCCTGCAGTTGGGCGACGGCATTCTCGACGGCTTCGGGCTGCACGTCGTTGATAATGACCCGGGCGCCCGCCTCGGCTAAACCCTTGGCTAGTGAAAACCCGATGCCCCGGCCGGAACCGGTGACCAGCGCTGTGCGTCCGGTTATTTCGAATAGCTGTCGCATATGGTCCTCCAGGGGAAATCCCGTACCCGTCCGAACCGCCTTACCCGCGGTGCCTCCCGGTGGGCGCCGCCGCGCCTGGCAGCCGTTTCACCGAATCGAACGGCAAAAATTCCGGTGGCACGACGATATTGTCTTCGAGAAACAGTTGCCGGGTGGTGATCAGCCGGTGCAGGCTGTCGACCGCCACCCGTCCCATTTCCAGAGCCGGAAAAATGTTGGTCGCAATGCGGAGGTTTGCCATATAGGACCAGTCCTCGAACGATTCGTAGGCCACGACGGAAATGTCCTCAGGGATTCGCAGGTGCTTTTCAAACGCCACCCGCTGCACGGCGGCCGATGCCCAGTAGTGCATCGGGTAGACGGCGGTCAGGGCGCCATTCCGTTCCAGCAGGTCGTGGGCTACGGCATAACTTTCCTGATAGGAAAATCCGGCCTGGACCACCACCGTGGCGGTCATATCCAGCCGGCGTTTTCGGTACAAATCCTGGATGCCGCGCCAGCGCTCCCGGATGGTGCTGGCCGTCATCGGACCCTGGATGATGCCGATGGCGCGGTGCCCGTTGTCCAGGAGGTACTCGTAGGAGCGTTGGGTCGCCGCATAGTCCGAGGCGCAGATCAGGTTGCGATCCAGTCCCTCCGGCTGCCGCAGGAGGATCATGGTCGGCACCAGGTGGATGGCATCCAGCAGGGCATGGCGTCCGCCCAGCACCGGAATGATGAGCATGCCTTCCACCTGCCGCTCGATCATCCGGGCGATGGCTTTCGCTTCCCGGACCGCATCCTCCCTGGTGTGGTACATGAAGACATCGTAGTTGTGGCGTTCGGCTGCCTCTTCCACCCCTTCCATCACGCTGGGGATGAAGGGGGTATTGAGATACGGCAGACACAGGCCGATGGTTCCGCTTTTGCTGCTCGCCAAACTGCGGGCGAGGGCATTCGGCACGTAACCCAGCCGCTTGATGGCCGCGAGAATCCGCTGCCGCTTCCCGTCGCTAACATAGCCGTTGCCGCTGATGACCCGGGAGACGGCGGCTTGGGAGACGTTGGCGGCTCTGGCGACGTCGACCATCGATACGCGCATAACGCTCGTTTTCCCCCACCGGCACCGCTGGCGGTCGAAATTGTGCTACCCGGGATCGGGCAGGCTCCACCGATCCGGATGGCCAAACGTGGGCGAACTCTCCCCTCCTGCGCTGCTGGGATCAGGCCGCGGGCGGTGTTAGCCGACTACCATCCAAACGAGCATACCGCTCGTTTGCCACCGGCGGCCGAAACAGTGTATCCCGGATAGGCAGTGGGCGAACTTTTCCCGTCCTGCGCCGTTAAATGGGTCGCGGCGGTGTTGGCCACGTCTACTAACGATACGGGCAACCCGCTTCCTTGTCCCCGGTACCGCTGGCGGTCGAAAACCGACATCCGACCAACCCGAAGTGAAAAACGTGGGCTCCCTCTTCCTCTCCTGGCCGCCGCGATCAGATCGCGTCGGGTGTTGGCGACGTCGAAATCGAGTCGCACCTACTGCATAGTCAAGATTGAGCACGTGGGTATGTACCCAGTCCATTGCCTCACCGTACCGTTCTTTGCAGAAGTTGGTACCCACATTTTCAAAATTGACTGTGTACTACCGCTTTTTTCCGAACCGCCACCGCTGGCGCTCGTGCCCCACCGGCACCGCATGCGGTCAAAGCTTTCGATCCGGTATCGGGCAGGCTTAACCGATCAAGATGGGCACACGTGAACGCCGTCACCGCTGGCGGTCGAAGCCTTGCTATCTCAACTCGGGCAGGCTAAACCGATCCAAATGGGTAAACGTGGGCGAGGTATTCCCCGCCTGCGCCGCCGTGATCAGGTCGCGGACGAGATCGTTGTACGGCGTCGCCACCCCCAGGCGCCGGCCGGTCTCGCAGACGTGGCCGTTGATCATTGCCACCTCGGTTTCCCGGCCGGCTTCCAGGTCCTGGAGCATGCTGGCTTTGGCCGTCCGCAGGTTGTCGTAATTGCGGAAGAGATACCCTTTGGAACGCTCCAGTTCCGCGCGGGTGGTAAACCCGGCGATGGCGGCGGGGTCGAGGTTGTTGGTGCTTGCCATCGTGGCGCCGGCCGCCGCGCACACCCGGACCACCTCCCGGGCCAGATAGGACAGACAAGTCAGGGCCTTGTCGTTGTCGAGAATGTCGCCAAAGGGGCAGCCGAGGGCCGACGATAACCCGCTCATGCTGGCGTTGAGCATTAACTTCATCCACCGGGCGCCGGTCAGGTTGTCGGTAATGATGACCGGACCCATGCCTTCCAGTACCGAGGCGACCGCCTGGATGCGGGGGGTAACCGCCCCGTCGCATTCCCCGATTTCGAACAGGTACTCCCGGGAATCGAGGTCGTTGGTGAGAACGGCATGGCCCGGCCCGGCGAACGTCGCGCCCCAGAGGCAGGCGCCGCCAACGGTACGGTCCGGGCCGACCGTCTTCGCCACCAGCGGCTCGGGAAAACCGTTCTGCAGGGTGCAGACAACACCCGTCTCGTGCAGGTGGGGAAGGAACGCCGCCAGCGCCTCCGCCGTCCGCGTTTGCTTGACAAACAGGAAGACACTATCAAACACGCCCTCGACCCGGTCCGGCAGGGCCGCCTGTACCGGCACCACCAGGTCGCAGCATCCGCTGATGCGCGCGCCCCCGGATTGCAGGGCGGCGACGTGCTCCCGCGACGCATCGACGAGGAGCGGAGTGTGGCCGGCGCGGGTCAGGAACGCCCCCAGGGTCGTTCCCATAGCCCCGGCGCCCAAAACTGCGATACGCATACCATCCTTTCGGAGGCGGTTGATATCCCTGATACTTCACGCTGATTGGTAGCGCCGACCCGCGTCCAGCAAGGAAATATGGCAGACAGCACGTATTGTACTCCGGCGGTTATGGAGCAAAAACACTGTGCGAGAGAGCCATTGTGACGCCGCTGGCGCGGAGGCGCGGCCATCTACAACTGGTCTTGCAATCGTCAGGTCCCGTTGCCGCCTACCAGTATGTGAAAGCGTATTCACAATAAAGGAAAAAATTCTCTTTTGACGACCGATTTCCCAGAGTAGGTAGAGAGTAAGGACAGAGAAAATCGCAAGAAGTGTAGGTACGGTACACCGTGAAACGGGCGTTGTCAACTAAAAATGTACCCATTTTTTTGCGATAAAATGGGTACCAATGGCCCGTTTTGTCATTAAAAGGAATGGAAAATGTTCATTACCAGGATGTTTTCCCGGCGGTTGGTGAGGCCGACCCGGTACTGGACAATGACGTCCATATACGATTGCGGCGCGTTGTATTTGTCTTCCCGGTACCATTTGCGGAAATGCAGGCCCGGTCCCGCCTCGGCGAAATAGCGTTCCGATTTGCGGACGCCGCGGCCCTGGTAGCCGTAGTACGGGCCGACGTAGGGGGAGACGACCAGACGCGGGTTGATGGGGTCGGCCCGGAAGCTCCGCCCGAGTCGGGCTTCGCCGACGAAGGTGAGGTTGTCGTGTTGCAGGGAGTAGGTGGCTTCGTTGAAGGTGGTGGCGTAGAGCCAGTTCCGGGCGCAGGGTTCGTATTCGAGGCCGGTGTCCCAGGAATGCGCCGCGCGCACCCGGACATCGTCGTTGGTGTGCCGGCCGATTTTGAAAATCTTTTCCAGGGCGAAAGTGGCATTGACGCTGGTGAAGGGATCGACACGGATGCCCACCAGGGTATGGAAGCTCTCCCGCCAGTGGGCGCTGCTGTAGAAATCATTATAGGTGCTGGTCAGGGGTTCGAACACCCGGCCCGAGTATTTGGCCGACAGGGTGCCGATGGTCTGGACATAGGCCTGTACGTAGCGGCCGTTGTTGAAATACGGTTGCCAGTAGAGGTCGTTGATCTGCTGGACGGCATAGTCGCCGTTGTCGCGGCGGTAGGTATAGAGGCCGGAGTACAAGCCCCAGCGGCGGATGAGGTCGGCGTGTTCCCGCCGGGCGCCGTAGGTGGATTCCACATCTTTGCGCAGGGTCTCGGTCCCCTGGCGTTCCAGCTTGACCGTCATGCAGTCGATATAGCGGTGGAGATTATAATGTAATGACTGGTTGTCGCCCTCCCGTTTGTAGGCGTAGCCGAGATCCATGTAGATGCCCGCCTGATCCAGGGTCGGGTGCATGGTGCGGAGGGCGCGTTCGAAATAATAGATGGCTTCCTTGTCCTGCTTGTAGGCGAGGAACAGATACCCGACCTCGGAATTCCGCACCTCGTTGTCGGGCAGGAGGGCGGCGGACCGATGGGCGTAGCGCATCGCCAGCTCCTGGTTTTCCCCCTTCCGGTTATAGTCCGCCATCCGCCACAGGCATTCCGATTGGAGAAATTCGGTGGCGAGATCCGGCAGCGCCGCTTCGAAAAGGGGGTAGGCGGCATCGAACTTCTCCTCGACCCACAGCAGTTCCGCCCGGTAGAAGGTCAGGGCGGCCCGGTCGGCCGGTTCCAGCTCCTCGCCCGCCAGCGCGTCCAGTTGTTCCTGGGCCTGCGCGTACTCCTTATCCGCGATCGCCTTCGCCACCTGCTCCAGCTTTTCCGCCGGGCCGGGCGGTTTGGGCAGGCGGGCGAGGCGTTCCTTTTCCAGATTCTCCAGGGCCTCCCGGGCGCCGGTGGCGACGTCGGAGTCCGGGTCGACTTCGATCGCCCGCTCGAAATCCCGCTGCGCCGCCTCGAACTCCTCCCGGCGGGAATGAAGGTAGCCCCGGCTGGCCCAGGCGAAGGCGTTGTCGGGGTCCAGGGTGATAACCTCGTCCAGATACACGGCCAGCGCGTCGTCATCCGCCGCCTCCTGCCAGCCCTGGATCCGCTCCTGTACCCGGGCCCGGGCGGTGGCCAGTTGCTGGCGCTCCCGCTCGTCCAGTTCAGCATCCACCTGGCGCACGGCTGCCTCCAGGGTCTGGCGGGCTTCGGGGTCGGGGTCCAGGGCCAAGGCGGCGCGGAAATCTTCCTGTGCCTCCCGATACCGGCGCAGGTGGACCCGTGTGAAGCCCCGGTCGGCCAACAGGGTGGCGTTGCCCGGCTGGTCTTCCAGCGTTTCGGTCAACGAACGCTCGAGTTCGGCCCACTGCTCCCGTTCCCGTAGGTCGTTCCAGTGGCGCTGCCGCGAGGCCAGCCGTTCCTGGTGCTCCTCCTGGTCGATCTGGGTCAGGGCGGCCTCGATGGTGCGGCGGCTCTCCGGCGTCGGCGCCTTGGCCAAAGCCGCCTGGAAATCCTCCCGGGCGGCGGCGTAACGGCGACGCTGGAGTCGGGCGAAGCCGCGATCGGCCACCAGGGTCGGGTTGTCCGGATCGGCCGCAATCTCCGCCGTGAGTTCCCGTTCCAGCGCTTCCCAGTCTTCCCGGGCGCGCAATTCGGTCCGCCGCCGCTGGCGTTCCGTCGCCTGGGCCAACCGTTCTTCCGCCTCGGCCTGCGCCAGCGCCGCTGATACCGTTTGCCGGGCCTCGGCGTCCGGCGCCCGGGGCAGGGCGGCCGCGAAGTCCTCTTGGGCGTCGGCGAAGCGCCGCAGGTGCAGACGGGCGAAGCCGCGGCCGGACCGGTAGTGGAAATCGTCCGGGTGGTCTTCCAGCAACTGGCCGTAGCGCCGTTCCAGCGCCGGCCAGTCCCGCGCCTGCTGCAACCGTTCGAGTTCTTCCGCCACCGTCGCCACCGTCGCGTCAACTGCGTCCGAACCCTCCGCCCTCTCCGCCAGCCCTGCTGATTCCGTCGTGCCAGCCTTATCGGTTGTGCCCGTGGTCGACCGCTCCGATGCCGCCGCGAGGTCGGTTGCCGTGGGGCGCAGGGGGCCGAGATAGACGAGCTGCGCTTCCACGTTGGTCCGGACCTCGGGATCGGGGTCGTGCTTCAGGGCGAGGGTGAAGTCCTCCCGGGCCTCGTCACGCCGGTCCAGGTGCATCCGGACGAAGCCGCGCCGGGCCAGGGCATTGCCGTCGGCGGGGCGGTGGACCAGCAGGCGGCTGAGGTATTGGTCTGCCTCGGGCCATTTTTCCTGCCGCTCCAGAATTTCCGCCATGATGCCCAGCAGGCGGGCGTTGTTGGGTTGCGTTTCCAGCGCCCGGGCGATGAAACTGTGGGCGTCGTCGAGTTTGCCGTCCCGCAGCGCCATGTAGGCGTTGTTGACGAGAAAGGTGCTGAAGCCGCTCAATTCCGCGTCGCCGGCCTGGTCGGTGGCGGCCTTTTCCCCCGCCGGCGCCGCTACCGCCGTCAGGGCCAGGATCGCCCCCGCCAGCGCCTCCCGAACCAGTCGCCCCATCGTGTTTTCCCCAACCATCGTTTTCCCCAGAAGCATGCGTGTACTCGTCCGTCCCCTGGCCGCCCACCGCTCGGGTGGCTGGCGACCACTTCCCGTCATCGGCCCATCACCACCGTTCCCGTCCGCGGCGCTTCCCGGCGCGGCGCGGCGGGACGTTCTCCGGCACCGCCCGGTCCCGCGCCGGGGGTGGCGGCGGCATCGCCGGCCGGGGGCGGGTACTCTTCCAGGTGTTGGAGCCGGCGATCCATCTCGTCGGCCAGCACGCGGTGGCGCGCCACCGGCGGCTAGCCGGCCGCCCGCAGGGCGGT
>JAJBSZ010000248.1 GCA_020861125.1 Planctomycetota bacterium
CTATTAGATTTTTATGCGGTACCGTGACCACATCAGGACAGCGCGGAAACAAAACCACGAAAGAGCGCACGTCGTCCGAATCCTTCACCCACAAAACTGCACCCATTGGCTCATCCGATAGCGCTGTTAGGAAGTTCTGTTCACCCCGGTCACGGTGCGAGGCACCGTACTCCGTCCGGTGCCGAGACCGTCCACATGGTGCCTTACCGTATGACAATTTCCGTCTGACCTTTGGGCCAACCGCTGTCAGCATAGCCGGATTGCATCAGTTCGGATCGGCAGCACATAACGCGCTATGGCCACCCCTCCTCCGGCACCCTTGCGTGGGGGTCGTCGTTGCGGTTGTGGCGTGCGCCAGCCAGCGTTTGGCCGCCATAGCAGGAGGTACACTATCCCCGCAACACGGCCGGGCCGTTCGCGCCCGGAAAAACCCATCAAGCCGTTTTCACAAGGAGGAATTGGCAATGGCACAAAGACACGTGGACGGGCTGGTCAGATACTTCAACGGCGATCACTGGCGCAACTTCCTGGAAAACCACCTGGTGCATCCGGACGAGGAGGTGTACCACGCCCATATCTACACCGACACATCGGTGCATCCCGATTCCCTCAAGGAATTGATGTTCCTGTTTTTCGAGGCCTACGGGCACCCGCTTACCCGCCGTATCGATCCGGTATCGCCCCGCGACGATCAAATGGGTTTGCACAGCGTCTATCCCCTGGACCGACCCCATTTCGACATGTTCACCCGCTTTAATCCGGAAGTCGTCCTGGAGGCCATGCCCACCGATGTCAAGGAAGCCGAGCACGGCCACAACGCGCTGTCGTGGGGCAAGAAGTATCAGGACGACTACCTGCGGGACAAACGGTACTTTTTCAAAACCGTCGGCCCCCGGGAAGAGAAGGAGATCGAAACCTACTTCCTGGGCAAACACTGGAAGGAAACCCTGGTCAATATCATGCGCCATGATGTCGCCCACTGCCATTCCAACGTCGAGATCAACTGCGACCCCAAGATCATCGAGCTCTTGGCCCGCAAGGCCCTGGCCCGGATCGGCTGGACGGTGGAACGGGTCGTTCCCTGTGTCTACGACGTCCATGGCGTCTATACGGGCAAGCTGGTATTCCTGCTGGGACAGCCGGAAGAGGTATTCGACATCGCCTGGGTTTATAACCCCGACGTCACCATCCGGCGCGCCACCACCGGCTGGGTGTTCGACACCCCCGGCTTCGACAATTTCATGCTGCAGCCGTACCTCGATGCACTGGCCAAGGCGGGCGACAAAATGTACTGCCTGACCGACGAGGAAATAACGGCGGTGGCAAAAGCCTTCCGCGTCTGATCCCGACTGCCGCCGCCGCGCCGCCTGCCGGGCGGCCGGCGCGGCCGCCACGAGGAGAAACCTATGTCCAGAATCCGCGTCCCCCGATTGGGCCTCGCCGCACTCCGTGGCCTGGCGTTGGCAATCGCGTCAAGCGTCGTGGCAACCGCCGTGGCAGCGGCGGTGGAGTACCCCGTCCGTCCCATCCAGAACATCATCCCCTTCTCCGCCGGCGGCGGCACCGATATCTGGAATCGCCGGCTCATGGAGGAGATGAGTAAACACCTGAACCAAACGGTGGTATCCAGCAACATGACCGGCGGGTCGTCCGGCTCCATTGCCGTCGAGTACTGCTGGAAGGCCCGCCATGACGGCTATACCCTCTGCGGCACGGCCGACGGCACGGTCACCATCCCGGTCATGACAGGCTCCAAACTTACCACCCGCGACTGGCGCTATTTCGTCGCCGCCGGTTCGCCTGCCCTCATCCTGGTGAATAAACAGGCCCGCCATACCACCATGGAGGAGATCCTTCAGGCCCTTCGGGAGGAACCGGGCAGCCTGTCCATCGGCGGCACCGGCGGCGGCTTGTGGTTTGCCAACGCCCAGGTGATGCTCAACCACGGCGGCTACGAGATGCAGTGGATTCCCTACGACGGTTCCGCCGCCGCGCTCAAGGGCGCCGTTTCCGGTGAGATCGACGTGCTGGCGGCCTCGGCCGGCGAGACTCAGGATTTCGTCCGGGCCGGCGACCTCATCCCCCTGGCCGTGCTGGACACCGAACCGTGGGTCAACGACATCTTCGGCACCGTCCTGCCCATCACCACCTGGATGCCCGAAACCGGGCCGTATTATCCCATTCGGCAGTGGCTGGGTTTTATGGTCCCCAATGATGTCGATCCGGAAATCCTCGACGTTCTCGAGGACGCCTTCGCCACGGTGATGGCTTCCGATGTCATCCGCCAGTTCGCCGAGGAGCAGATGTGTGTTCTCTATAATCTCTCCGGGGAGGCGGCGCAGGAGTTTGTCAGGGTCGAGGAGGCAAGGATGTGCTGGACCCTGCACGAAATGGGCCAGACCACGTTCAGCCCGGAGGATTTCGGCATCCAACGGCCCTGACGACGGCTTTCCGGTGCGCCTCCGCCGGCGCGGCCGGTGGAGGCGCTCCAACCCGCTTGGATCCGATTTCTTTCCGTCAGCGTAAGGAGCGACCGTGGACAACGACAGCGAAACCAGGCCCCCCGATGAAGGCGCGCTGCGCCGGGCGGATTTAGCCTTCGGCGTCGTGCTGGCGGCTATGGCCATCGTCATGCTCATCGGTGCGGTGCGGATTTTTTTCAACCCGTTCGGCCGGGATTTCCACCAGGTACGAGCGCAGGAGGTAAAGAGCGCCATCGTCAACTGGCACCAGTCGGCGGCACTGCTTCCCGGTCTCCTTTCTCTGGTGTTGCTCATTCTTTCCCTGGTGCTGATCCACGTTGCCCTGATGCGGGGAGCGAAAGCGGACTTCCTCCGGCTGGGTACCCTGGTGCATCTGGTACGCTCCGGCGAAGGCCGCGTATTTGCCGCCATCGTCCTGCAACTCTGCCTCTATGCCTATTTCCTGCTTCCCTTCTGTCGCCAGTACCTCGATGTATTTCCCCGTTTTCAGGGCTTTCCGTTCCTGGTCGCGACCTTCCTGTACCTGGCCGTCATGATGATGGCGTTCAACGCGAGGACGAAAGGGGCCATGGTCCTGTCCCTCACCCTCGCCGCCGTGGCGGCGGGAGCGATCACTTACGGGTTCGGCATGCTGGCGCTCATTCCGCTGCCATAACGCGCAACCAAGCCGGTCAGCGGTTTTGAACAGCCATCGCCCGACGTTGCAGAGGAGACCGCTCGTGGATAATCTCGTGCAACTTTTCGTGGAGTTTCACCATCTCCTCCACGTGGATATTCTGGCACTTCTCTTTCTGTCGACGCTGCTCGGGGTGATCATCGGCGCCCTGCCCGGCCTGACCGCCACCATGGGAGTGGCGCTCCTCACCGGCCTCACCTACCGGTTTCCGGTGGTCTACACATTTGCCATCCTCATGGGCGTGTATGTGGGCGGCATCTACGGCGGCAGTATCTCCGCCATTCTCCTGAATATCCCGGGTACCGCCTCAGCCGCCGCCACCGCCCTCGAAGGCTATCCCCTGATGCGGCGGGGCAAGGCGGAAAGCGTCATCCGCATCACCCGCGCCGCCTCGGTCCTGGGTACCCTGATCGGCGTGTTGGCGTTGGCCGTGGTGTCACCACCGTTGACCACGGTGGCCCTGATGTTCACCTCGCCCGAGTACTTCATGCTCGCCGTTTTTGGCGTACTCATGTGCGGTTCCGTCGTCACCATGGATATCCCGCTCAAGGGGTGGATCGGCGGGGTTCTCGGCCTCTTGTTTGCCATGGTCGGCATCGATACCATCCACGGCGCGCCACGTTTCACCATGGGCATCGGCAACCTCATGGGCGGCATCTCCCTGGTTCCGGCCATGATCGGATTTTACGCCCTACCGGAGGTGATCAAGGCCTTCGCCCGGGACGAGGGAGCTTTGGTGGTGAGTGAGGTCCGGGATACGGGAAAAATCGCTCCCGAAGACTCCACCTGGTACCTGTTCAAGAAACACCTCCGCCTCATCGTCCAGTCCTCCCTCCTGGGTATCGGTATCGGCGCCCTGCCCGGCGTTGGGGAAGACGTCGCGGCCTGGGTTGCCTACGATACGGCGAAAAAGACTTCGAAGACTCCTGAACAGTTCGGCAAGGGCAGTTACGAAGGCGTCATCGCACCGGAGGTGGCAAACAATTCGGCCATCGGCGGCGCCCTCATTCCCATGCTGACCCTGGCGGTGCCTGGATCGCCGGTGGCGGCCGTCCTGCTGGGGGCGTTGGTGATCCACAACATACGGCCGGGCCCGATGATCATGCAGGACAACCCGGCTTTCATCAGCCACATCTCGGCCCTGTTGTTCCTGTCGGTGGTGTCGCTCTACCTGGCTGGCCTGGTGATTGCCAAGCCCATGACCAAAATCCTTAAAATTCCCAAGGCGTACCTCATGCCCGTCGTCACCGTGCTGTCCATCGTCGGGTCCTATGCCATCAACAACAGCGCTTTCGACATTACCGTGGCCATCGTGTTTGGCATTGTCGGCTACTGCCTTGACAAGATGAAATACTCCCCCGCCCCCATCGTCCTCGGCCTGATTCTCGGCAACATGATCGACCAGAACTTCCGACGAGCCCTGATGGTCAGCCGCGGATCCTACGCCATTTTTTTCCAGCGTCCCATATCGCTCCTGTTCTTCGGGATCATCGTCCTCGTCATCGTGTGTAGTCTCCGTCGAAAACCCCACGCCTGAACCGGACACCGGAGGGAGGTACCACCCTATTCTCGCCGCCAGTTGGTCATCGCGACTGGCCTGGAGCGCGCGCGGCGTCGTCGGCACCCGCGGCACGGCGGCGGTGTGTGGCAGGGACATTTTCGATTTCACCGAGTTCCGCTGGAAAACCGACACCATGATGGAGGAAAGGGCTCGACCGGCTGGACGACGCCTACCGGTTCGTCGGCTGTCCGTCCTACGAGCGGGAGAACCGGCATGTTATCGCTTGTATCGAGCACGACCGGCCGAGCGAGGTGGATGGCGTGCATGCACTCCGGATCCTCGAAATATCCCACGCCATTTTCGCCTCGGCTGGGCGCGGTGAATGGCGTGGACCTCACTCGATGAATATCAGACTACCGGGGTGTCCACTGCCTCCGGGTTTGTCGCAGAAAGGGAAAACGACCATGAAACGAATCGGTGTGGTGGGATTGGGAAACATGGGAAAGAGCATGGTGCGCAACCTCATGAAAGCCGGTTACGAGGTGCATGTCTACGACATCCGCCCGGAGGCCGTCGAGGAACTGGCGCGGGAAGGTGCGGTGCCGTCGGCATCGGTACGGGAGGTGGGGCAACGCTCGGAGGCGGTGTTCGTCATGGTACTGAATTACGCCCAGGCCAAGGCGGTGTGCCTGGACGACGGCGGGCTGTTCGACAGCATGCAGCCGGACAGCGTGGTAATCGTGACCTGCACCATTTCCGCGAACGAAACCCGCTCCATCGGCGCGGCGGCGGCCACCAGAGGCATCGACATGATCGACTCGCCGGTAAGCGGCGGCACCCCGGGTGCCGAGGCGGGCACCCTGGTGATGATGGCCGCGTGCACGGACGAGGTATTCCAACGCTGTTCCGCGGTGCTCCGGGCGGTGGGGTCGAACACCTATCACGTGGGCACCGCCATCGGCATGGGCCAGACGGTCAAGGCGGCGATCCAGCTCCTCGTATCCATCCATGTCATCGCGGCGGCGGAGGCGTTCGCCCTGGCCCAGAAGGCGGGGGTGGACCCGGAAATGCTGGCGGAGATCGTCGGCCTGAGCGTCGGCACCAGCCGCATGTTCGAGCTCAAGGCGCCGAAGATCATGAACCGCGACTTTTCCAACAGCGGCGCGCTGGACATCCAGATCAAGGACCTCAACATCTGTCTCGCCATGGGCCGCGAACTCAACGTGCCGCTGTTTCTGGCCGCCGCTTCGCGTGAACTTTACATCATGGCCGAAGGTATGGGCTACGGCCGCGAGGATCTCTCTGCCGTGGTGAAGCTCTACGAGCAGGCCTCCGGCGTCCCGGTGGCGAAAAAACAATAAAACAACGCCATTTTCCAACCGTCACGAACACGCATCGGGCAGGCCTTTACCAGGGAAAAATATTTGACGAGCTCTGGTTGCGGTATGTTGTTACCCAGCTGGCTGCGTTTAAAGGCTTAGGACGCCATTATGCCAACAAAAAGCGGGCCTGGGAAAGGCGGTCTTTTGGACACGCGGGCTCCAGTTCGTGTTCAGAGCATAATCCCGAGCATCGGAGGAGTCCGTAAAAACCGTAATCCAAGAGGATTACGGAGGTTGGTATGGCACCCACAGAGGGATTCGAACCCCCGACCTACAGATTAGAAATCTGTTGCTCTATCCAACTGAGCTATGTGGGCAAATAGGTCGCGACCGTGTTCTCCGTCGCGGTCCGCCCTCTGTTGCGCGAATCCGCGCCGCCAGGGGGCTGTCCGTATCTTCCGGGGCTACTGCCGCCGGTTGCGCAGGGAAATTTCGATAGGCGGATTGGTGTCGACGGGTTCCGGTTTGATCTCCGGTTCCGGCCGCACCGGCGGCTTCAAGGGCACCGGGAGCGGCGGCGGCGGCGGCACCGGCCGCGACGGTGCCTGCTTGGCCGGTTCTACCGGCAAGGGCGAAACGGGCGTCGCCGGCGCCATTGGCACGGCTTTGGTTTCCGGCGGCGGCGTGGGTGGAGCTTTGCGGCCGGCCGCCAGCCGTTCCGCTTCCAGCTTTTCCGCCTCGCGTTCCCGGGCCATCCGGCCAATGGATTCCACCACCCCGGCCCGGGTCGGGAACCGCATCCGGCTTTCAAACAGCCGATCCTGTGCATCCTCGAGGTTGCCCGGGCTATCCAATCCGACCAGTTCGCCCATATGGCGCTTGCCTTGGTTGATACCGACATCCTTGCCGAGATAATAGATGAACATGGCGAAAAAGGCCACGTACAGCACCATGCCATAACCGACCCGGCCACTCGTTTCAATCACCGCCGCCATGGCCGGCACCAGTCCCAGCAAGGGGATCAGGAGAAACACCACCGACTGCATGAAACGCATGATGAGGTCACGGCGACGGCTGGTAAAGATATCGGCGATGGAACCCACGGTGAACAGGAGCATCAGGGACAGCAGCGCCGACCCCCAAATCACCAGGTTGACCACGCTGAAGGGATCGATAATGTCGATTGCTGGAGCATCCATGGCGTCCCTTTCCCACCCTTATCCAGGTCCCGCCTAGCGTACCGCTATGTTGACCATGCGGTTGGGAACCACCACCACCTTGTGGACGGTCTTGTCCTCGGTCAGCGACCGAATCCGCTCGTCCGCGAATGCCGCCTTTTCCAGATCCTCCCGGGCCGTGTCCGGAGCCACCCGGATGCGGGCCCGGACCTTGCCGTTGATCTGCACCGGGATCTCCACCAGATCCTCCCGCGCGGCGTCGGCATCGTATTCGGGCCAGCGCGCCTCCAGGATGCTCTGATCGTAGCCCATCCGCGACCAGCACTCGTCGGCGAAATGCGGGATGATCGGCGACAGCGCCAGGATGATCACTTCCAGGGTTTCCCGCAGTACCGCCGGATGAGCGCCGCTGCGGCAGGACCGAAGCAGGTTCAGCAATTCGTTGGTCCGGGCAATGGCGGTATTGAACTGGTATCCCCCTTCGATGGCGTCCGTCACCTTTTTCACGCACTGGTGGGTTTTTCGCCGCAGGGTTCGGTTCACCTCATCCAGCTCCGCCGGCAGCGCCGCGCCGGGCGGGGCGATATTGGGCAGACTGTCCATGACCAGGCGCCAGAGCCGGTTGATGGTCCGCCAGGCGCCGTTGATACCGTCCTCGGTCCAGACCTGCATCCGGTCCGGCGGCGAATCGGACAGCATGTACAGACGCACGGTGTCGGCGCCGAATCGATCCATCATGGCGTCGGGATCGACGATGTTCAATTTCGATTTGGAAATCTTGGTCATCTCAAAATGAACGGCGTCGCCGCCACAAGTCCGGCAGATCAGGCGGTATCCCTCCGCACGCAACCCGGCCTCGTCCAGACTCTGGTTTTCGATCCGCTTGAAGAGGGCGCCGGCGGTATCGTCATCCACCTCGCCCCCGTCCAGCCGCACCACATCGACCTGATCGACGGGAATCCATTTGCAGCACTCGCAGCGGTAGGCGACCTTGCAGACCATGCCCTGACAGAACAGGCGGGTGAACGGCTCCTCGAAATCCACCAGCCCGAGGTCGTGTAGCACCATGGTGAAGAACCGGGCGTACATCAGGTGCATGGTGGCGTGCTCGATGCCGCCGATGTACTGGTCCACCGGCAGCCACTTCTTCACCTTGCTGTCATCCCAGCAGCAGCGATCGTTATGGGGATCGGCGAAGCGGATCTGGTACCAGGAGGAGTCGACAAAGGTGTCCATGGTGTCGGTTTCGCGCCGGGCCGGGCCGCCGCCGCGGGGGCAGGCGCACTCCGCGAAGGACGGCGTTTCCGGCAGGGGAGAGCGGCCGTCGTCGCGCCCCTTCACATCCAGGGGCAGGAGCACGGGCAGATTTTCTTCCTTTTCCGGCACCACGCCGCATTTTTCGCAGTAGACCACCGGAATGGGCGCGCCCCAGAAGCGCTGGCGCGAGATGTTCCAGTCGCGCAGGCGGAACTGGGTGGTGGCCTTGCCCTTGTTGTTCTTTTCCAGCGCGTCGGCCACGGCCTTCTTGCCTTCTTCATTGGGCAGGCCGGCAAAGGAGCCGGAATTGACCATCAGGCCGGGGCCGGTCCAGGCTTCGGTCATGCTG
>JAJBSZ010000106.1 GCA_020861125.1 Planctomycetota bacterium
ATCCGGTGCAATCCCGATTCCATAGGGCGGTGCTCCCTGACGCATCCGTTCCAGGTTTAAGAGAGCCACAGCCACGGCCAGCAGGTCGGCGCAGCCGCCCGGGCTGATGCGCCGGGCGGTGAAATCCACGTTCATCGCCGCCAGGGCCGCCCTGCCGTTTGGCGCCAGGGCGCCGCCCCGACGGAGACAGGCCCGCGCCGACCGCTGCATATGGCGGAGGGCCGGCAGTCCGCCGCGGTGGATCACATTGCTGTCGTCCACGTTGGCCATGAGCTGCAGCAGGGCCTGGAGGACGACGCGCTCGGCCGGAGCTCCGCCGGCGTGGCGGCGAAAAACGGGCAAGGCGTGGCGTCGGACCGACGCGAAACCGGACAGGGCTTCGCCGCGCGCGCCGGCTATGCCGGTGGCACGGAACACGGCCAGACCGTGGGAGCCGGTGGCCGTGTGTAACTCCCCGGCGCAGGGCCGGACGATGCGAGCGACGGTGGCGCAGAGGGTTTCGCAGTCCATCCGGCGACCGCGGGCGAAGATCCGGCCGGCCGCAGCGGCGACCAGGCCCAGGGAAAACAGGGCGCCCTTGTGGGTATTGACGCCGCCCGTCGCCGCGAACATTTCCCGCTCGCCTTCCCGGCCGATGAGCCGGAGGGCGGGCAGCAGCCCGGCCGGCGGTCCCCGGTAGGCGGTACCCGCCGCCGCCAGGCGCGTCAGATACGGGGCGATGGCCCGAACGCTTCGGCGGAACAGCCGCCAGTCCATGTCGGCATGGGCGCCGCTGTTGTCCAGGTCCACCAGCCCCGGTTTTGGGGTGGCGCCCACTTCGGTCAGGAGCGCGTCAACGCAGCAGCGGCCTATGGCGTCGGGCATCGGAGTTCTCTTTTCGGGCGCCAGGCGGCACAGCGCCCCGGCGCCCGGCTGTGGTATGGCGGTCATGCCACCAGCCAGGGAGCGAGAAGGGAGGCGATGAGCAGGATGATGGCGCCGCCGATGCGGGAGGATATCTGGGCGAACGGCATCAGGTTCATGCGGTCACCAGCGCCCAGTACCGCTACGTCGCCGGCGCCGCCGGTGTTGGCCATGCACAGGCCGGCGGTTATGGCGGATTCGACGAAGTTCATCCGCATCACGAGACCGCCGAGGCCGGCGCCGAGGGCGGCCAGAAACGTGACCGCAAAGGCGATGAGCAGGTAGGCCGGGTTGGAAACCGCTTCGAGAATAATCGGAATTTCAATGGAGGTCAGGCTGACGCAGACCAGGATGGTCGGCACACCGATAAAGGAAATCAGGCCGTACCAGGCTTCGGCCGATTTCTCCATCTGCTGGGGAAGGAGGCCGAAGATCTTCAGGGCGGCGGTGGCCATGATGGTCCAGGCGTAGGGGTGGATGCTAGAAAACAGGAATTTGCTGATGAGGTACCCGAGTATGTACAGCGCGCCGGCCATCAGGAATCCGGCGCCCAGGTCGACATAGCCGGCGCCCACCAGCTTGTCCTCCTCCCGCGCCTCAAATACCTCGCCGGTCCGCATAATCACGCCGTTGCCGGAAAATCCCGGGAAGAAGCGGTCGCTCTTCTGGCCCAGGACGTTGAGGATGGCGGCGAAAAGAATGGCGAACAGATTGGCCAGGGTGACTGCCGGCATCAGCACGGACAGGAGCGAACCCGTGTCCGTCAGCCCCTGGGCCTGCCCATAGATCTGGGAAATGGGAATGGCGCCGGCGCCGATGCCGCCGCCCATGATGGGGATTGCCAGATACGCGAGGGCGCCACGGAAGCCGTAGCCGGTTATCTGGCCGATCAGGCCGCCTCCCAGGAAGGCGAGGACGAGACCGAGCGCCAGGGGAACGATGTACCGCGAACCGGCCTTGATCAGGATTTCCCGGTCCATGGCGAGAATGCTGCCGCAGATGAGGGCGGCGATGAAATACTCGATATAACCCATGGTGCCGGTGTAGAAGACCTCGGTGAACTTGACCGTCCGTTCCGGCATGATGCCGAAATAGACGAGCAGGGTCGGCACGAACAGGCACAGTAAGGAAGGTCCGCCGATCATGTTGACGGTATGGCTGCGGGTTCCAATCCAGGTGAGGAGGCCGCCCAGGGACAGGCAGAAGACGAATCCGGTCAGAAAGTTGGTGGGTATGACGCCGCTCCAGGCGCCCGTCATGATCACCAGGAAGATCACCAGAAAGTAGCCGAGGGGAAGCCCGAGAATGGTTACGCCGTTCGGCCGTGGATCGGTTGCCATGGTTCCGCTCCTTTTTCGTAGTGGGGTGCTCTAACAGACCGCCCGGATTTCGTCGATCTGGGTTCCGTCCCGGTAGATGACCCGGCCGACGATCCGCTCGCCCAGGACCGGCGGGCGGGGAACGCCGTTCAGGCGCTCCGCCATCTGGCGGAGTTCGTCGATGTCCCGCACGGTCACGCCGGCATCCTTCAGGGCGTCGCGGAGATCCGGCCGTCGGGGGTTCACCGCCACCCCGACCTGCGTCACCAGGGCGTCGACGGTGCGGCCGGGGGTGGAGACGGTCAGGACCTTTTCCACCGCGATGGACAGACGCGCCAGGCTGAGCGGGGCGACGATCAGCGCCAGCTTCGCGCCGGCGGCGACGTCCGAATGCCCGCCCGACCCGCCGATGATACAGCCGTTGGAGTTGGTGTGCACGTTGACGTTGAAATCGAGATCGATCTGGGTCGCCCCAAGAACCACCGCGTCCAGCGCGTCGGCAGCGCAGCTTTTGGCGGTCGGACTGGCGTAGTGGCTGGCGGTGATCTCGCGGTGCCGCGGGTTGGTGCGGAGGGATTCCACCGCCTTGAGGTCGAAGCACTGGCCATCGAGGAGGGACTCGAAGCAGCCGGCCTCCAGCATGTCCACCAGATACCCGGTGGTGCCGCCCAGGGCGAAGCTGCCGGTGACGCCGCGACGGAGCATGATCTCCTTCAGCCCCTGACCGACGGCGAGAGAGGCGCCGCCCGCACCCGTCTGGAAGGAAAACCCGTCCCGGACCAGTCCGGACGCGTCGATCACCCGGACGGCGGTGTCGGCGATGCGGAGAGCGACGGGATCCCGGGTCATCCGGGTGGTGCCGGAAACGATGCCCTGCGGATCGCCAATGGCGTCGATGGCGACAACGTAGTCGATGCCCGTTTCGTCGATGGAGAAATCGGCCAGGGGATAGGGAACCAGGTTGTCGGTAATCACCACCGACTTCCCGGCGTACTGCGCGTCGGCGAAGGCGTAGCCGAGGGAGCCGCAGGCGGATTTGCCGATGCGGCCGGTGCAGTTGCCCCTGGCATCGGCGGTGGGAGCGGCGATGAAGGCGACGTCGATCCGGGATTTGCCGGTTTCGATATCGCTCGGCCGGCCGCCGTGGGTGCGGAATATCACCGGCTTTTGCAAAATGCCCCGGCTGATGGCGGCCCCGACGGCGGGGCCGATGTAGTTGGTCTCGAGGCCGGTGACCACGCCCGATTCAATATGCTTGATCAGCGGCGCATGGCCGTCATGGATGGAACTGGCATTGATGGTGAGATCGCGAAGGCCCAGCCGGGCGATGACGTCCATGGTCTTGTTCAGAACGTAATCACCGCTCCGGAGATGGTGGTGGAACGAGATGCACATGCCGTCCTCGAGACCGCAGGTGCGGATGGCATCCTCGAGCGAGGCGACGACTTTGCTCATGGCCTATCTCCCTCCGTTCAGATCGGCCGCGGCGGCAAGCACCGTGCGCGCCCGCTCGACAACGGGGGCGTCGATCATCTTCCCGTTGAGGGAAATGGCACCCTTGCCCAGGCGTTTGGCCTCCTCGATGGCGGCGAATACCCGGTGGGCATATTCAATCTCGGCGGCACTCGGGCTGAAGATCTCGTTGACCGGGTCGATGTGCCGGGGAGAAATCACCGCTTTGCCGGTAAATCCCAGAGCCTTGGCCAAGGCCGCGTCGCGGCGCAGGCCCTCCAGATCGTCGATGTCGGTGAACGGCGTGTCGAAGACGTCCTTGCCCGCCGCCCGGGCGGCATTCACGAGGCGGGAGCGGGCGTAGGCGATTTCCCCGCCCTCCTTCGTCCGCCCGCAGCGCAGGTCGGCGGTCAGGTCCTCGGCGCCCAGGTAGAGGGCCGTCACCCGGTCGCCCGCCGTGGCGATGGCGAAGGCGTTTTCCAGCCCCAGGGCGGTTTCGATGAGCGGCATGAGGGCAGTCTTGCCGTTCAGGCCCGCGCCGGACTCCACCTCGCGCATCTTTTCCACCAGCGTTTTGATGTAGTCACCGCCGGAGACCTTGGTCGGCATGAGAATATCTGGCCCCAGCGGCAGCATCGTCTCGACGTCCTGCTCCCAGTAGGGCGTGTCCAGAGCGTTGATGCGGACGATGATGGTGCGGCCGGAAAAGTCGAGGCTGGCGAGGACATGCCGGACCAGGATGCGGGCGGCATCCTTTTCCTCCGGGGCAATCGCGTCCTCGAGATCGAAGATCACCGCGTCGGCGCCGAGGCTGCCACCGTTGATCAGCATGTTCGGGTTGTTGCCGGGCAGGAACAGCATGGAACGGATCATCGCGCCTCCTCCCTGCCGGCCCGGGCCAGGGCGGTTTCCACCCGGGCGCGGATGACGCAGTCCAGGGCGCCCCGATCGTCCGCCTTGACCAAGATGTCGGTCACGCCGTGCGCGGCCAGGGTCTCCCGGATGACCCGTTCGATCTCCGGGCCAAACTGCTGCATGACGGTCGAGGTGAGATCGATGCGGATGCCGCCCTGGTGCGGGAATACCTCCAGAAAAATGTCGCTGGACTCAAGCGTCCCGGCAATGGCGCGGTGCACTACGCTCATGGCCTCCTCCTTTTCGGCTGACGGGCACGGTGCTGGTGAAAATTCGGCCCTCGGCGGGCGAATGCGGTTTGTGGTCGCTCGGTCGGACAGTGAGTGGAAATGGGGTTGCGAATGTCAGGAAGCGTGATATAATATCATATATCAAAAATCATAATATTGCGGCTGATCTTTGTCAAGTGCGGGTCGCATTAATTTCGTGGTTCCATCCGGCAGCAGGGAAACCGATTGTCGGCTATCACCGGTTGTTCCCGTCCATAACGTTTGCGTCTGTTCGTCCATTCACTCTGAAAGGGGGGTGTCCCATGCGCGAATTTTCCATCGCCTGTCTTCCCGGTGACGGGGTTGGTCCGGAGATCATCCGTGAGGGTGTTAGGGTTCTCGAGGCGGCCCAGAGCCTGGTGGGCGGGTTTATCCTGCAGTTCACACAGTACGATGCCGGCGCCGCCCTCTATGCCCGTACCGGCGTCATTTTTCCGACGGAATCCTACGACGCCTGCCGCGCGGCCGACGCCATCTTTCTCGGCGCCATGGGCCTGCCTGACGTCGTCCAGGCGGACGGCACCGAGGTGCAGGGCAAGATCATCGTCGAGATGCGCAAGCGCTTTAACCTGTTCGCCGGTGTCCGGCCGATCAAGCTTTACCCCGGTGTGGTCTCGCCGCTGCGCGATGCCACGGCCATCGACTTGGTTATCATGCGCGAAAGCTCGGAAGGCCTGTTCGCGTCCTTCCAGGCCGGCGCCGAGGTCTACGACAAGGTGTTCGTCGATTCGATGGTCATTACCCGGGAGGGCACGGAAAAGATCTGCGACTTTGCCTTCCGCTATGCCCGGCGGCGCAGCGGCCGGCCGGCCGACGGCCGGCGGGTGGTCACCTGCGTCGACAAGGCGAACAACTTCCGCGCCATGGCCTTCTGGCGGAGCATCTACAACGAAGTGGCCGAAAAGTATCCGGATATCGCCCGCGACTACGCCTACGTCGACGCCATCAACGTCTCGCTCATCCAGCGGCCGCAGGACTACGACGTCATCGTGGTGGAGAACATCTTCGGCGACATCATTTCCGACATGGCGGCGGCGCTGGTGGGGGGAATGGGCATGGCACCTTCCGGCGACATCGGGCTGGAGCGCGGCCTGTTCCAGCCGGCGCACGGCTCCGCTCCCACCATCGCCGGCAAAAACATCGTCAATCCCGTCGCCACCATTCTCTCCGGCGGCATGATGCTGGACTGGCTGGGGGACAACCACGGGCTGCCAACCATGACCCGCGCCGCCACCCTCATCGAAGATGCCGTCGCCGCGACCCTGGCCGCCGGCTGTAAGACCGTCGATATCGGTGGTGACGCCTCCACCACCGCCTTCGGAGAAGCCGTGGTCAAGGCGATGGAGGGCATGGCCAAGGACAGCAAATACGCCGGTTAGCCAAACAAGTGGCGCGCAGCCGTGCGACTGCGCGCCATCTGTCGGCCCGGGCTCCGGTGTCCGGTGCCGTCGGGACAGGGACCGGATCCTCATCCACTGGGTTGTTAATGCAACCGGACGGGCAGCCGGTGCTCGTCTTCGTCCAGGCGCAGGACCATTTCCATCACCCCGGCGTCCGTCGGCATGAACTGCGGGAACCGCAGGACGTTCCGCCCCGCCCGGGCTTCGACTTCCCACCGGCGCACCACCGTGCCATCGCTATCCACCAGTTCCAGCACCGCCGGACCGCCGTCCCGCGTCCAGTACGGTACCGCGTATTGGCCGTCGTCGGGATGGCGGCGGAGGTCATGGGCGTCGGGCGCGTAGCCGCCGTTGGCCCGCACCAGGGTCACCACCGCCTCGGGGAAACCGTTGTCGAAGTCGGGCGCGGTGAGGCCGGCGGCAGCCAGACCGGTCCGAATCTCCGGTATCGCCATGAAAAGCCGCCACAGCAAACCGCTCCGGTAGTTTTCCACCATCGAGACGATAGGCAGTTGATCGATGGCGATGTAGCGATCGCTCGCCCAGTCGTCGCGGAGGTTGATGCCGTCCCGGGGGCCGTAAGGTCCCCAGGCCTTTTTCCGCAGGGGCCCGCGGAGGTGCTGCAGCACCTGCAGGGAATAGTGCGGCGTATAGGGCATGGACGACAGGGCGGCGGTGGGCGCCACCGTACCGGTGTCCGACAGCGGATCGTTGGCATTATACCCGTCCGGGACATTGCTGGCGGTAAGACCCCAGAAGCCCTCGCCGTAGCCGTTTTCCGCCGGCGCCGACTGCAGGCAGTAGCCGCGGTTGGCCAGGGTCTGGGTGACGTTGCGGACGAAATAACCGTCCGTCACGAAGTCGTCCCGGATGCGGCGGGGATCGAGTCCGATGAAGGAATACTGGGCAAGGAACAGCGGCCCGCCACCCTCGTGGGTCGCCTGCAGCCGGTAGCCGAACACCTCTCGGGGAAGATAGTTTATCCCCGACGTCCAGTAGTCGTAGGCCGAGCGGCTGATGGGATGGGTGGGGGAGGAGATGGCCAGGACATAGGTGATCAGGCATTCGTTATAGCCAAGGATCTTCAGGCCATGGTGAAAGCCGTGTTCCTTGTCCCAGTGCCAGTACAGGCCGTCGTCCTCGTCGCCGGTGAACCAGTCCCACTCCACATCTTCCCAGATCTCCGTCACCAGCCGGCGCAGTTTTTCCTCGATGCCGGGGCCGTTGAAGTAGGCCCGGGCCAGCAGCAGACCCTGGAGGAGAAGGGAGGTCTCCACCAGATCGGCGCCGTCGTCGCGCAGGCCGAAGGAAATGGCCTGGCCGGTGGTGCCGTCCAGCCAGTGCGGGAGGGCGCCGTGGTAGTCATGGCGGAGGGTGCAGTCCCGAATGAAGGTGAGGATTTTCAGGATTCGCCCCACCGCCTGCTCCCGGGGGATCCAACCGCGATCCGCCGCCACCACGATGGCCGCGACGCCGAAACCGGTGCCGCCCACCGCCACCGGCTTCACCGCCCAGTCGTCGAACTGGGATTCGTACACCATGCCCGACACCTCACAGGCTTCCTCCCAGGCGTAGGCGAAGGATTCCCGCTGGAGTTCTTCCAGCGCCCGGCGGTCCTGGAGATAGTCCCGATCCGGTGTGAAGGCGGCCTCGGCCCTGCCCCACGGCAGTACGACGAGGAAAAGAAAGAGGATACATCGGACGGAATACGGTAGTGCCCGGTGGCGCGGGACGGCGGTGGCGGTTGGCATGCGTGGCGCTTCCTAATTCGTAGGTGGACACTGCCGGATCCCCTCGGGGCCGGGAATGCCGTATCCGGCATGGCATCGAGTATACACTATCGTTCGGAAAAACCAACCCCGGACGGATGGGCCGGCGACGGCTAGGATACGTTTACGGATTAGCTTCTGCTGTAAGCCTGTACTACCGCCGGCTCGATCGGGTTTTTGCCGGAGATTTTCGCTAAAAAGCCTAACGGTCCAGGCTGCCGAAGCCGACGGCGGTGAGGGCGGCGATCACCGCCTCGATGCCGTGTTGTTCCAGCGACGACAGGGAGTCCGGCACCGGTTGGAGCTGGACGACCTGTTCGAAGGCCGGCCGTTCCGCCCCCCGAATTTTCGACACCGGATCGTCACGGAGGGTGACGGCGGTGATGGTGAGGACACCGGCGATGCGGTTTTCCGCTTCCCGGTTGGCAAGCCGGTGCCGGCGGTAGAGGCGCTGCCAGTTGCTGGGCTGCACCACCGCCGCGTTGAAGGTGACGACCCGGAGGCGCCGGGCCCGGTCCGGCGACACCCCTTCCGCCAGACAGGCCGCCGCCGCCGCGTAGGCCGCCGCGCCGCCGCCCTTGGAATGCCCGGTGATAAAAATCGGTTGGTCGGCCGGGTGGGAGGTGACCCGTTCCACCACCAGATCCGCCGCCTCCAGATACTGACGGGTGAGGAACCCGGCTGGTTGCTTGAGGTTGGTGGCGGCCCAGTCGCGGTAGTTGCGGCGCATGGTGGCGCC
>JAJBSZ010000331.1 GCA_020861125.1 Planctomycetota bacterium
GGGCGCGGACAGCCTGGGCTACCTCTCCATCCCCGGCCTGCTTTCACCCTACAGCCATCCCAAGGACTACTGCCTCGCCTGTTTCGACGGGGCCTACCCTATGGAAAAAGGGGTCGACGTCAAGGTGGCGCCCGAGGAGATTCCGGATGCAGAGGGTTGACCCGGTCTGGGGTATCGGCTAGGGTGGTACCGTCCTAACGTCCACGGCGCCGTGACGCCGTGGCAGGCGATCGGAACGCCGAATACCTGTTTGGGGAGGCCTGCGGGCCGCCCCTTTCATTATGAAACGGCCTTTTCTCAGAACACTGGATTCCCCATGCCCAAGCGCGAAGACATCAAGAAAATCCTCCTCCTCGGTTCCGGTCCCATCGTCATCGGTCAAGCCTGCGAATTCGACTACTCCGGCGCCCAGGCCTGTAAGGCGTTACGGGAAGAGGGATACGAGATCGTACTGATGAATTCCAATCCGGCCACCATCATGACCGACCCGGATCTGGCGGACCGGACCTATATCGAACCACTGACGCCGGAATTCGCGGCCGAGGTGATCCGGCGCGAGCGCCCCGACGCCGTTCTGCCCACCATGGGCGGGCAAACCGCCCTCAACATCGCCATGGAACTCCACCGTTCCCTCATCCTCGCCGACTATGGGGTCGAAATGATCGGCGCGTCGCCCGAGGCGATCGAAAAGTCGGAGGACCGGGGCCTGTTCAAGCGGGCCATGGAAAACATCGGCTTGGAATGCGCCCACTCGGGTAGTGCCACCACCCTGGACGAAGCGGTCGCCATCCGCAACCGGCTCGGATCCTGGCCGGTGGTCATCCGGCCCGGCTTCACCCTCGGCGGCACCGGCGGCGGCATCGCCCACGACCAGGAGGAATTTTTGCGCCTGGCTTCGGCCGGACTGGCGGCCAGCCCCACCTCGGAAATCCTCATTGAAGAGTCCCTCCTCGGCTGGAAAGAGTTTGAATTCGAGGTCATGCGTGACCGGAACGCCAACAACGTCATCGTGTGTTCCATTGAAAACGTGGACCCCATGGGCATCCATACCGGCGATTCCATCACCGTCGCACCGGCCATGACCCTGACCGATCGGGAATACCAGGTCATGCGGAACGCCAGCCTGGCCGTGATGAACGAGATCGGCGTGGACACCGGCGGCGCCAACGTCCAGTTCGCCCTCAACCCGCGCGACGGGCGGATGATCGTGATTGAAATGAACCCCCGGGTGTCCCGGTCCTCGGCCCTGGCTTCCAAAGCGACCGGTTTTCCCATCGCCCGCTTCGCCGCCAAACTCGCCGTCGGCTACGCCCTGGACGAATTGCGGAACGATATCACCAAAGCCACCAGCGCTTGTTTCGAGCCGGCCCTCGATTATGTCGTGGTGAAGGCGCCCCGGTTCAATTTTGAAAAATTCCCCGGCACTCCCAATCTTCTGGGCACGCAGATGAAGTCGGTCGGCGAAACCATGGCCATCGGCCGTACTTTCAAGGAAGCCTTCCAGAAGGCGCTGCGCGGTCTGGAAACTGGCCGGGCCGGATTTGGCCACGATGGCCGGGACGGCGCCTTTGCCGCCATGGACGATGGTGCCCTGGAGCGGGCGGTGGCAAAGCCGTCCGATCGGCGGACCTTCGCGCTGGCGGCGGCGCTGGGCCGCGGCTGGTCGGTGCAGCGCCTGCATCGCCTCTCCGGCATCGACCCCTGGTTTCTGCGGGAAATGGAGGAACTGACGGCCTTCGCCGACCACCTGCGGACCGGGGTGAAGACCCTGGACGGGCTGGAGGGCGACCCGGAGCTGTTCCGGCAAAGCAAGGCTTTCGGGTTTTCCGACCGGCAACTGGCCTTTCTCCTTGGGGGTGAGGAAGACGCGGTGCGGGCAGCCCGCCACCGGCTGGGCCTCCGGCCGTCATACCAGTTGGTGGATACCTGCGCCGCCGAATTCGTTTCCCTGACCCCGTACTTCTATTCCACCTACGGATCGGCCCACACCACCGAGCCGGCCCTCGCGGCCAAGGCCGGGAAGTCCATCATGATCATCGGCGGTGGACCCAACCGTATTGGGCAGGGCATCGAGTTCGACTACTGCTGCTGCCATGCCGCCTATGCCCTGCGCGCGGCGGGCTGCCGGACGGTCATGGTGAATTCCAATCCGGAAACCGTCTCCACCGATTACGACACCGCCGATACGCTGTATTTCGAACCGCTGACCCTTGAGGATGTCCTGGAGATCCAGCATCGCGAGCGGTGCGACGGGTCCATCGTCCAGTTCGGGGGGCAGACGCCGTTGAATCTGGCGGAGGCCCTGGCCGCCAACGGCATGCCCATAGTCGGCACCTCGCCAGCCAGTATCGCCATGGCGGAGGACCGGAAACTGTTTGGCGATCTCATGGACCGCCTGGGTATTCAACAGCCGCCCCATGGCATGGCCCATGACGCCGGTTCCGCCCTCGAGGTGGCGGCGGAAATCGGCTACCCCATTCTGGCCCGCCCGTCCTTCGTCCTCGGCGGCCGCAATATGGCCATAATCCATGATCCGGACGAGCTGGCCGTGTATATGGCTGGGCTGGGCGAGGAAGTCTCCACCGAGCGTCCGGTGCTCATCGATCATTATCTCGAACAAGCCACCGAGGTGGATGTCGACTGCCTGGCGGACGGCCAGAGGGTGGTTATCGGCGGCATGATGGAGCACATCGAGATCGCCGGTATCCATTCCGGTGACTCCGCCTGCGCCCTGCCGCCGCCGAATCTGTCCGAAGCGGCCAAGGAAGCAATCCGCCGCCAGACGCGGGATATGGCGGTCGCCCTCGATGTCCGGGGTTTGATGAACGTTCAGTTCGCGGTCAAGGACCGGGATATTTTTGTCCTCGAGGTAAACCCTCGGGCCAGCCGGACAATACCCTTCGTCTCCAAAGCCACCGGGGTTCCCCTGGCCAAATTGGCGGCGTTGTGCATGGTTGGACATACCCTGGAGGCGACGGGATTCATCGAAGAACCGAAGCCGCGCCATTTCTCCGTCAAGGAGGCGGTATTTCCTTTCAACCGGTTCCCCCAGAGCGCCATGCAGCTCTCGCCGGAGATGAAATCCACGGGGGAGGTCATGGGTATCGACCGCTTCACCGGCGCGGCGTTTCTCAAGAGCCAACTCGCCGCCGGGAACCGCATCCCCCAATCGGGCCACGTGTTTTGTAGCCTCAAGGACAGCGACAAGGAAGCTTCGTTGCCTCTTGCCCGCCGGCTGGTGGAGCTCGGTTTCACCATCTACGCCACCCGTGGCACCGCGACCGCCCTGCGCAATGCTGGCCTGCCCGCCCAAGCGATTTTCAAGATCACCCGGGGACGGCCCAACGTGCTTGACCTGATGAACGAACAGGATGTGGCGTGGATCATTAATACCATCGACATTGGCGCCGAACCGGCGGCGGATGAGAGCCGCATGCGGTCGGCGGCAATCATGCGCGGAATTCCCATAACCACCACCCTGGACGGATTGCGCGCGGCACTGGAAGGGCTGGAGATGATGCGCCGCCACAACCGTTTGGAAGTGTGCAGCCTGCAGGAGTACAACCGGCATGGGCCGCGTGTGGTATTGCCCACGGTATCGCCGGTGCCGTGAGGACCGGTCCCCCCCGACACCATGGCTGTGGCGGGCTCCGGCGGTGGGCCGGAAGGTTATCCTAACGATGTCAGGAGGCTTGTACCTGTATGCATGCGACCACCCCGTATCCCTGGCGGGAAGCCCGTGAATCTGCGGCCTTTCTCGCTCTGGAGGATGGTACGATATTCCGTGGCTATTCCGTCGGCGCCGCGGTGGATCGGCCGGGCGAGGCTGTTTTCAACACCGGAATGACCGGCTACCAGGAGATCCTCTCCGACCCGTCCTATGCCGGCCAGTTCGTCTGCCTGACCGCACCGGAGATCGGCAACTACGGCATCGCGGCAGAAGATATGGAATCTTCGGGGTTTTACGCCTCCGCCCTCATTTGCCACCGGGTATCCCGTCCTTCCAACTGGCGGGCCCGGGAAACCCTGACCGAAGCCTTGATCCGCCGCAACACGCCGGCCCTGGCCGGTGTCGACACCCGCGCCCTGACCACCCACCTGCGGGATCGCGGCGCCCTCAAGGCGTTTCTCTGCACCAGCGGCACGCTGTCGGAAGAGGAGGGGGTGCGCCGGGCCCGGGAGTGGGAAGGGCTGGTCGGACAGGATTACGTCTCCCGCGTCACCTGCGGCGAAACCTACCGCTGGGACGCGGACAACAGCCTCACCGCCGTGTATCCGCACGGGAATTCCCTGCTGCCCCCGGCCGAGTTCTGGGTGGTCGCCTATGATTTCGGCATTAAATGGAACATTCTCCGTTGTCTGCGCCGGGCTGGGCTGGCGGTAACGGTGGTACCGGCCCGCACGCCGGCCGATGAGGTGCTGGCGCTCCAGCCGGACGGCGTGTTCCTTTCCAACGGGCCGGCGGATCCGGCCGCGGTGGGGTATGCCGCCGAGGCCATCCGCCAGCTTCTGGGCAGAGTACCCCTTATGGGCATCTGCCTCGGCCACCAGCTCCTGGGGCGGGCCCTGGGGGGCGAAACCTTTAAATTGCCGTTCGGACACCACGGCTGCAACCATCCGGTGAAAGATCTGCGGCGTGACTGTACCCTCATCACTTCCCAAAACCATAATTATGCCGTCCGGGCTGATTCCATCCCCGACTCGGTGGCCGAGGTGACCCACGTCAGCCTGAATGACGACTCAGTGGAAGGCTTGCTGGCCCGGGACTACCCGGCGTTTTCCGTCCAGTACCATCCGGAGGCCGCTCCCGGACCGCAGGACGCCGTGTTCCATTTTCGCCAATTCTATGACCTGATCAAATCCACGCGGTAATGTCGCCCGAAGGATCTGCAATGCCGAAAAAGGAGCCGATGGTTTCTGACTTCGCCGCCGTCATCGCGGCCGAGCTGTCGCTTCGCCGGCAGGACGTCGCGGCGGTGTTGGCCTTGCTGGAGGCGGATGCCACGGTGCCGTTCATCGCCCGGTACCGTAAAGAGGCGACCGGCGGCCTGGACGAGGTCGCCATCGCCGCCATTCGGGACCGCCAGGCCAACCTGCGGAAGCTCCAGGACCGGAAGGCGGCCGTTCTCAAGTCTCTGGAGGAACACAACCTCCTGACGCCCGACCTGGCGGCGGCGGTGTCGGCGGCGGAGAGCATGGCCGTCCTCGAGGACCTGTACCTCCCCTACCGGCCCAAACGCCGCACCCGGGCCATGGCGGCCCGGGTACGCGGTCTCGGGCCGCTGGCCGCTCTTCTGTTGGAGCAGCGGCCGGAGACGCAGCCCAAGGCGGTGGCAGCCGAGTATGTCGATGCGGCCAAGGGGGTTACGGATTCCGAGGCCGCCTTGGCGGGAGCGCGGGACATCATCGCGGAAACCGTGGCCGAGGATGCTGCCACCCGAGGCGAATTACGAACGCTTTTCTGGCGGCGGGGAAGGATTGCTTCGTCGGTCCGGCGTGGCCAACAGGAGGCGGGAGTCAAATACCGCGATTATTATGACTGGTCGGAGCCGGTGCAACGGGCTGCCAGCCATCGGGTGCTGGCGATGTTCCGGGGGGAGCAGGAAAAGATCTTGAGCGTCAGCCTCCGACCGCCGGAAGGGGAGGCGATGGCGATACTCCGGCGACGGTGGCTGCGGGGGGATTCTTCCGCAGCCCGGCAGGTGGCGGAGGCCATGGCCGATGGCTATGAACGTTTGCTCGCACCGTCGCTAGAAAATGAAGCCAGGGCGGAATGCAAACGGCAAGCGGACAGCGAGGCAATCCGCGTCTTCGCCCAAAACCTGGGGGAACTCCTTCTGGCTCCGCCGCTCGGCCGCAAGGTCATCATGGGCCTGGATCCGGGCTTCCGCACCGGCTGCAAAACGGTGATCCTCGACCGGCAGGGCAAACTTCTCCACGACACCGTGATCTTTCCGACCCAATCCCAGTCGCGCGCGGCGGAGGCGGCGGAACAGGTGCGGACACTTTGCGATAGATACGGCGTTGAGGCCATCGCCATCGGCAACGGCACCGCCTCTCGGGAGACCGAAGCCTTTGTCCGCGGCCTCGGCCTGCCGCCCGCGGTGCTGGTGGTGATGGTAAACGAGGCCGGCGCGTCCGTGTACTCCGCCTCCGAGGTGGCACGTCAGGAATTTCCCGACAAGGATGCGACGGTGCGCGGCGCGGTGTCCATCGCCCGCCGCCTCATGGACCCGTTGGCGGAACTGGTAAAGATCGACCCCAAGGCCATCGGCGTCGGTCAGTACCAGCACGACGTGGATCAAAAGGAACTCAAGGCCGCTCTCGATGCCATGGTCGAGCGTTGCGTCAATCGGGTGGGTGTGGATGTGAATACCGCCTCGGTGTCCTTGCTTGCCTACGTGTCTGGACTCAATGCGACGCTGGCCCGGAACATCGTGACCTATCGGGACAGTCACGGCCCCTTTGCCGAGCGGCGGGATCTCCTGAAGGTCCCCCGTCTCGGACCCAAGGCCTTCGAACAGGCGGCCGGGTTCCTCCGTATCCGGGGCGGAAAGCAGCCACTGGACGCGAGCGGCGTGCATCCGGAACGGTACTCCCTGGTGGAACGGATCGCTGCCGATTTGGGACGCCGGCTCCCGGACCTCATCGGCGCCGCCGCCGTCCTGGACACGGTGCAGCCGGACCGGTATGTGGACGATTCGGCCGGCCTGCCCACGATCCAGGACATCCTCGAGGAGCTGGCCAAACCGGGCCGCGACCCGCGGGCCGAATTCGAACCCTTTTCCTTTGCCGAAAACCTCCGGGATCTGGACGACGTGCAACCCGGCATGGTGGTGCCTGGTATTATCACCAATGTCGCCAATTTTGGCGCCTTCGTCGATATCGGCGTCCATCACGATGGCTTGGTGCACGTGAGCCAGTTCAAAACCCTTGGTACTTCGGCACCGGCGATACGGGTGGGACAAAAGGTAACCGTAAAGGTATTGGCCGTGGACCTCCCGCGGCGGCGGATCTCCCTGACCTTCGCCCCTTGACTTCCGCCCGCGCTTCGTTCCTTTTCCTCTCCTTAGTCGTGAATCGCCGCTGTCCGATCCCTCCCGGATCGACCGCGATACCACCGGAGTAGTGACCGAAAACGCCTGCAAATCTCGCCATGGAAACGAGTGTTCATGGCCCCACCGTCCTTAACGCGACTAAACATTTCCTTGCCGCCCTCGCTGACGGAACCGCCGGCGGACGAGGGGAGACCAAGCCGCAAACCGTGACTGCAGCACGGGCTCTTTATCGGTAAAGCCAATCGCCAGCACGGTGTCTGGTTATCAACGCGAAGGTAACGGAGTATTTCACTAAAAAAACATTGACAGGTGCGAATTATGGGGTATGGTTATCGATATACTTGCTATGGCCGGCTCGCACTCGCGCTCCTCGTACTCACTGCCTCAACCCCTATTCGGCCCGTCATCCTACTTCCAATGCCATAGCGCGGCGCTCAGTTGCTTTCGTGCTTTCAAAGTTCGACCGGCATCGTCCGCGTACCCACTGATTCTATCTATTCTGTTCGCCATCTGGAGATTTGCCGATGGAATTATCCGGAAAACGTGCCATCGTCACCGGTGCCGCCCAGGGGCTGGGCTTTGCCATCGCCCAGGAGTTGGTGCGCTGCGGCTGCGCGGTGGCCCTCGTTGACCGCAATGCCGACAAGTGCCGTCAGGCTGCCGAACAGTTGACCGCGGCGGGGAACCAGGCCTATGGGATCGTCGCCGATATCGCCTGCCGGGATGGCTGCCAGAGTATGGCTTCCGCTGCCGCCACCGCGCTCGGCGGTATCGATATCCTGGTCAACAACGCCGGCATTCTCCACTCGTCCAGTATTGAAAACACCACCGAGGAAGAATGGGACCGGGTGCTGGCGGTCAACCTCAAGGGGGTTTTCTTCTGCTGCCAGGCGGCCCTGCCGTATCTCCGCGCCGGGGGCAATTCCCGCGTCATCAACATTTCTTCCCTGGCCGGGCGTATGGGCGGCTATCAGACCGGCCTGGCCTATTCCGCCTCGAAAGGCGGGGTCATCGCCCTGACTATGGGCATGGCCCGGCAACTGGCCCCGGACCGGATCACCGTGAATTGTATCTGCCCCGGAACGGCGGAAACCGACATCATCAAAGCCTGGAGTGCGGAAGCCGTGGCTTCCCTGCAGGCGAAAATCCCCCTCGGACGCCTGGGACAAGGCGCGGACGTGGCGGCGGCGGTGGCCTTTTTCGCTTCCGACGCGGCGGCATTCATCACCGGTGTCAGCCTGGACGTCAACGGCGGCATGTTCATGGGATAGGGGGGCGCCACGGCGGCCCAGATCGTATCAGCTCCGTTCGGAGCTGGAGAGTCCATTCTTTCTTTTTGGAGGACGCGTATGTCAAAATCGAGATTGATCCTGGCCGTGCTGGCCGCCAGCTTCGTCGCCACCACGGCCTGGGCCGGCCAGACCCTGGTCCAGATTTCCCACACCTCGTCCCTGGAAAGTCCGTGGCACCGTTCTTCCCTGATCTTCGCGGACTACATCAACGAGAAGATCGGCGATCGCTACAAGGTCGAGGTCTTCGGCAATGGCGTTCTCTGCCAGCGCAACTGGAAGATCATGTTCGAGATGACCCAGGACAACGAATCCCAGATCGGGTTGGAGAGCGCCACCACCCTCGGATCTCTGGTGGCAGAGATCGGGGCCATCAATCTTCCTTTCC
>JAJBSZ010000288.1 GCA_020861125.1 Planctomycetota bacterium
TACCTGCGGGAAGAACTGGCCCGGGCGCTGACCGCCCTAGCCTCCCGCGACCGCGGCTCATGAATTTCTTATCCAACCCAGGGTGTCCTTCAGCACCTAAGATGGTGCGTGGTGCAAGAGCGTGCTCCATACCAGATAACCGCCGGAAAATCCACTCCGAAGCCCCGATGGATACTGCACCCATCGTCACGACCTGCGGAACTGCCCTTCAAATAACCCCGCACCGCGCACCGTGGCGTGCCGGCAACCTGTATGCCTAACGGCAAAGCTATAACCCTACCGGACGCACCCCAACGGGGTCCGGTGGAAATTGCGTGGGTCTCTTTCGCTCCGTGGTTGATGACTGATGAACACTACCTTATTCCGAAATGATGGCCGGTGTTCATACAACACAATTGCAGTGGCCACAGTTTTCACGGAGACCAACTGCATTCATGACCTCGGGCGTTTCCAGGCACAAGGCCAATTGGGTTTCTGGCGAGCGCGTTGTGGCCACCTCCACCAGAAATCGGTACGCTGCCACCCGCAGGGCGGGGGCGAACCGTTGTCGTCTGTCATCGCGGCGGGAGGTGGCCGGCGCCAGGGTTTCGCTGATCCCGTTTTCACTGCCCAGCTTACGCTCCATCAGGGTGCGGGCATCAGGATAGATGCAAATACCGCCCATGGTGAGCCTGGAAATCGGCACCGAATCCAAAAGCCGATGAAGAAAATTCCGGTACATTTCCCGCCATCCCGGCACCGGTACCACCGGCATAAGATTGACGCGGACGGGATATCCGGCATCGGCACAACGCCGCATCGCCTCCAGGCGTGCATCTGGCGAGGGCACGGAACGCTCGAAGCGGGCATGAATTTCCGGCGGATTCATGCTCCACGACAGAATCGTCCGACCGCTATGGTTGACCCCCAAAAGGTCGTCGACCTCTGCTGCCTTGGTAAGCAGGGTCATCCGAGCAAGAGGATGTTCGGCGAAACGGGGGACAAGGGCGCGGACATAACCGGTCAAAGGCTCGAGAGCGAGGGCATCCTGAAGCTTGCCAAGATAAAACGCGGTCGGTGTGGCGAGGCGGGAAGCAACATGATCGATCTCTTGCCAGATCTCAGGCAGGTTGACGAAGATTTTCACCGACGGCGACAGGAAAACGCTCCTGGTGCCGGCAAGATAGCAGTACTGGCAATCATAAGGGCAAAAGCCATACGGTGAGAAATGCCAATAATTCGGACAGGTATTCCCCTTTTCGTCGGCGTACCGCACTGCTGATTTATGGATGCCGAACACAAGGATTTTCTTGCCGGCAACATGACGAGCGTATGGGTCAGCAGCGACGGGAGGTACCTTGTTGTGGGGAGTATCTAAATGATATTCCACCGGTACTCGTGGATACAGGCGAACGATGCGTTCCACAAAGGTAGCGCGTTCGGGCGTATCTGTGCTGCCAGCGGTGAGAATAATCCGTTCGGGGGAAAAATAATCGGGCCTGCGTGGCGGGTGCTTCAGGAGATCCTCCCAAACAGAATTCGGCAGAGGCCGAAACAGGCCGCCGTCTTTGGCTGGAGGCTTCGGGGATGGCAGGCGGCATTTTTTCACTGATTTTTTACCGTGCCAGTTTTATACGACCTGCTCCTCACGGGTAGACGCTGATCCATGCTGGCCGACAGATCCCCGTCACGGTTGGGTATGGCGGGGAAGGTGACGCCGGCGTGGATGCAGACGCTGGTGGTCCCGATGCCGGAAATATCCATCCATGAAAGCCGGCCGGCTTGGGCGTGGCCGGTGCGTTCGTACCATAGCGGTCGAACAGCCGCCTTCACACCCGTCGCAGCTTTCCCGCAGCCGAATCAGGTAGCCGGTCCCCGGAGCCACCCAGAATTCGCCGAAAGGTAGCCATTGGTATTTTCTTGAATACGATGACCTCCGAACACCACAAGCCTCAGCGCAGGATGGCAAGTACCATGGCCATGAAATCCATCATAATGAATTCCAATATACAAGCGGACAATGAAATAGAGGTATAGGAAAATGAAAAGCCCCGCAACTCCGAAGAGGTGCGGGGCTCGTAATGTGGCTCCCCCGGCTGGATTCGAACCAGCGACCTGCGGATTAACAGTCCGACGCTCTACCAGCTGAGCTACAGGGGAATATTGCGGTATTGCCCGCGGGCTGAACCCGCGTGGAAGAAAAACATAGTACAAAAGTTGCCGGCTCTGTCTAGCAAAAAAATTCCATATGCGTACTTTTATTGTGATTTCCCGACCGGACCCTCGGCTCTTCCGACGAGGCGGGTCCGACCCGGCTGCCACCTCTATAATGCGGTGGCCAGTTTTCGTTTTGGCTGGAGGCTACTACTATGGGGTCCGGCAGCGGCGAGGTATGGTATGGCGACGGCTTGGCGTTTGCCTGCCAGGGATGCGGCGAGTGTTGTCGCGGGCCGGGCGGCTACGTCTGGTTGACCATGGAGGAGGCGCGGGATATCGCCGCCGATCTCGGCCAGGAGTTCACCGCTTTTGCCGCCGCCATGCTCCGTACCACCACCTCCGGCCTCGCCCTGGTGGATGACAACCGTGGCGATTGTCCGCTTCTCGGGGAGGACGGACGCTGCCGGGTCTACGCCGCCCGGCCCCGTCAGTGCCGCACCTGGCCCTGGTGGGACGAGAACCTCGCCACCCGGGAACGCTGGGAATCCGCCGCCGCCCGTTGCCCGGGCGTGAACCGGGGCGAACGCCATTCCCGACTCTATATCGACAGCGAACGGGCCAAGGAATTCTGATCCGCCATGCCATATTTTTCCCATGATACCATCGCCCAAATCGCCAGCCCGCCGGGTCCGGGGCTGGTGGGCGCAGTCCGAATTTCCGGCCCCGACGCATTCGTGGTTCTTTCCCGGACCACCCGGGGATTGGGGACCGTCCTGGCCGACCGGCCCCACCGCGGGCTGTTCCCCTGCCGTTTCCTGGTAGCGCTGGCCGGCCCCGGCGCGGGCGGGCGGCAGCAATCCGCCTGTCCCGCCCGGGCCGCGCTGATGCCGGCGCCGGCCAGTTATACCCGGGAGGATGTGGCGGAAATATTCCTTCCCGGAGTGCCGGTTCTGCTGCGCGCGGCCCTGGCGACCGTTCTGCAGCAGGGCTGCCGCGGCGCGGCTCCGGGGGAATTTACCTTCCGTGCGTTCCGGAACGGCCGCATCACCCTGGGGCAGGCGGAGGCGGTGGAACGGGTGGTGCGAGCCGCCACCGACGCCGAACGGCGCCTGGCGCTGGCGCGGCTGGGGGATCGCGACCGGATCCGGATCCTGGCCTGGCGCGGCCGGGCGCTGGACCTGGCGGCCCGGGTGGAGGCGGCGCTGGATTTCGCTGAAACCGAGCCGGACGTTGAGGTCGCCAGCGGCCTGGCCGGGCTGGCTGCCGATCTGGCGGTGGAGGCCGACGCCGTGGTGGACGGTAGCTCCACCGCTGGCGTTCTGCCCGAAGCGGCCCTCGTCGGCCGCGCCAACGTCGGAAAAAGCTCTCTGTTCAATGCCTTGACCGGGGGCGATCACGTCCTGGTGTCGCCGGTTGCCGCCACCACCCGGGACCGGCTGCGCCGGGAAGTGGACTGGGACGGATGCCGCCTGTTCCTGGCCGACACCCCGGGGGTGGCTCCGGACGCCCTGGGCGCCGGCCTCGATTCCGCCGACCGGGCGGTCCGATGTTTAGCCGGTCAGGCGGTAACCTGCTGGGTGGTGGACGGCTCGCGGCCGCTCCAGCCCGGCGACGAGGTCTGCGCTGCGCATCTGGCCGGCTCCACCGTGGTGGTGGCTGTCACCCAGAGCGATCGCCCGCCGGCCCGCAGCGTCGACAATGTACCCGACCTCCTGTCACGCCACGGCGTGACGGCGGCGGCGACGATAGGGGTGAGCGCCGTCACGGGAGAAGGGATCCCGGCCCTGCGGGCGGCCCTATGCGACCGAATCGGCACCGCGACGGCGGCGGGGGAATGGAGTCGCCGCGAACGGGACGAACTTTCCACGGCCCTGACCGCCTGCCGCACGGCCCTGCGGGAACTCTCCGGCCCGGCGCGGCTGGAACTGGCGGCCGAGGACCTGCGCGCGGCCACCGCCGCCTTTTCCCGGGCCCTGGGGGAAGGCTATGCCGAGGAGACCCTGGGCCGAATTTTTTCCACCTTTTGCATCGGAAAGTAACCATACCCATGGCTGCGAGTACCGGCGACAGCAGTTCCACCATTCACATCTACGCGGACGGCGCCTGCTCCGGCAACCCCGGTCCCGGCGGCTGGGGTGCCATCCTTATATGTCCCGGGCTCGGCCGGGAAAAGGAACTGTCCGGAGCGGAACGGTCCACCACCAACAACCGGATGGAAATGACGGCGGCCATCGAGGCGCTGTGCGCCCTGAAGAGGCCATGCCGGGTGACCATTACCACCGACAGCCGTTACCTGGTGGATGCCTTCGAAAAGGGCTGGCTGGAAAAATGGCGGGGCAACGGATGGCGCACCGCCGGCAAGCAACCGGTGAAAAACGAGGACCTGTGGCGGCGGCTGCTCGAGGCAATGCGACCGCACCGGGTCGAGTGGAAGTGGATCCGGGGCCACGCCGGTCATCCGGAAAACGAGCGGGCGGACCGCTTGGCGGTGGCCGCCCGACAGGAGCTGGCGGCGCGCTAGATGATACCCCGTCCGGAAATTTTCCGGGAAAAAACTAGCCAGAAAAGCCAGTTTATTGTATGAATCAGACGTTCTCCAACGCGGCAATTTTCTCGGACAGCCAAGTGTTTCTTCACCTGTGCCGCTGCGATTGTTCCGACCGATGATCTGGAATCTCCGCCCCCGCTCCGTTGCCATCGGTCGATCCCCGGCGGTTCCCCTGCACCGGGTCGGCGAGGATCCGCCATCCCGTCCCGTCGACGCCGCAACCACCAGAAAGGATTGTACCCCATGAGCATGTTCACCTACGGTATCGCCTGCGCCCTGGACGAGGTCTCCACCCAGGCCCCCATCGTTCTCCGCGGTGATATCGAGTACCTCGCCACCACAGCCAAGGCCATCGGCTACCAAGCCCTAGAACTGCAGCTCAAGGATCCTCAGAACTTCGACTGGAAAAACCTGCGCGCCGTCGCCGATCAGGCGGGGCTGGAATACGCCGCCATCGCCACCGGCCGGGAGTACGTGGAAAACGGCCTGTGTTTGATTTCGGACGACCCGGCCGTGCGCCGGGCGGCGGTGGAAAAGCTGAAGATCCATATTGATTTGGCGCAAGTTCTCGGCTGCATGGTGATCGTCGGATCCATGCGCAACCACATCCGGGATTTCTCCCGCTTCGACCACTACCTCAACCTCCTCACCGAGGCAAAACTGGAACTGGCGGATTACGCTGCCAAGAAGGAGGTGGTGATCGTGGTGGAAAATATCCTCGCCAGCACCTCCAATTACCTCAATACCATGCGCCAGGTCATGGACTATGTGGTCAAGCTCAACCGCCCGAACATTCTCGTGCATCTCGATACCTACAGCATGCTCATGGAAGATAACGACATCTATGGCGCCATCGAGTACTGCGCCGCCAAGCTGGAATACGTCCACTTTTCCGATTCGGCCCGGCTGTTCCCGGGCGGCGGCAATGTCGACTTCAACGCCCACATGAAGGCGTTGAAAAAGGTGGGGTATCATGGGTACGTGGTGGTGGAATGCGTGCCGGTGCCGGATGCGGAAACCTGTGCCCGGTATTCCCTCGACTATATGCGGGCCATGGAGGAATGCGTGCGTATCGAGACCGCCCTGGTGCGCTGACGGCGAACGTCCCTGCGAATTCCGGTCAGGCGCATGCGGCGGCTGGCCATGGAAATTCTAAAAAGGAGATGCCCATGAGAAGAGCGCTGCTTGGAATGGTACTGGTCCTCTGCCTGTCCGTGTCCATGGCGGGCGAGACCATCCGCGTCGTGGCCAACGTCCATCCCTGGACCGACGGGATCAAGACCCTCATTCCCGAGTTCGAAAAGGAAACCGGCATTACGGTCCAGCTCGAGACCTACGGCGAGGATCAGCTCAACCAAAAGGTGTCGGTGGAATTCACCGCCTCGCGCGGCCGGGGCATCGACGTGTTCTGCACCCGTCCCCTGCAGGAGGGGCGGATGATGCAGAAAAACGGCTGGTACGAGGACCTTACGCCGTATTTCAAGGATGATGCCGACTACGATTTCGCCGACTTCACCCCGGGCTCCATCGACTGTACGTTTATCGGCGGCATCCAGACCTGCATCCCGCTGGTGACCGAAGTGGAACTCCTGTTCTACCGCAAGGATATCCTGGCCGAACACGGCCTGAACCCGCCCAAGACCTTTGAAGAATTGGAAAGCCAGGCCAAGCAGCTTCACGACCCGGCCAACGGCTTTGCCGGTTTCGTGGCCCGTGGCCAGCGCAGCGCCCTGATCACCCAGTTCTCCAGTTACATGTACGGCTTTGGCACCGACTTCTTCGATCTGGAGACCAAGAAGTCTCTGGTCGACACCCCCGAGTTCAAGGAAGCGGCCAACTTCTACGGCGGCATGCTGAACAAATACGGCCCGGAAGGCGTTCTCAATATGCACTGGATGCAGGCCGTGGCCGTCTTTACCCAGGGCAAGGCCGCCCTGTACACCGAAGCCAGTTCCCTCTACCCCAGCCTCCTCGACCCCACCAAATCGGCCCTGGCCGATCAGACCGGCGTCGCAGTGTTCCCCCGCGGACCGCGCGGCCACCACACCTACGACATTACCGCTTGGGGTCTGGCCATGTCGTCCGGCAGCTCGAAAAAAGATGCCGCCTGGAAATTTATCCGCTTCATGACCAACAAGAAGAATACCATCGTCACCCAGGGCCAGTTTATGAACCCCTGCGCCCGGCAGTCGGTGTATAAAATCCCCGAAGGCGTGGCCAATTTCCCGCCCGACTGGGTCCAGGCCATGGCCGATTCCAGCACCATCGGCATCGGGCGTGACCGGCCGGCCGTCACCGCCGTCGGCGAAGCCCGTGACATCATCGGCGAGGTGGTTGTCGCCGCCATCGAAGGACAGGACATCGAACCGGTTGCAAAACGGGCCGATGCTCGCTTCCAGGAAATTCTCGACCGCGAAGACTGAGTCCGCTCCCGCAAGCCGTCTTGCATAATGCCGCCCGGGAACACCGGGCGGTTTTTGCTTCGTGGCGGCGTCCGGCCGGCTTGCGGGCGGTGGCAAAACCGCGCCCTCGCCCGGTGGCGTCCACCCGGGTTCCCCCTTGCCTTTTCGCCGGGCACCCGGCACAATACAGGTCGTTGTCGCCGGCGCGGCCCCGGGTAGGGAGCGGCGGAAATATTGTGGAAAAAGGACTCGGCATGGCAGGTATCAGGGTAAAAAACGGCCCGAGCCAGGGGCAGACCTTCACCTTGGGTGACAAGCCCATCATCGTCGGTCGGGACGAGGGCTGCGACCTCACGCTTCAGGACAAGGGTGCCTCGCGCCAGCATGCCGAGGTGTTCAAGATTGGCGACATGTGCTTTATCCGCGATCTCGAATCCAAGAACGGAACCTTCGTCAACGACAACCGGGTGAGCGAGGAAATGCTCCGAGACGGTGACCGGATTCAAATTGGCGGCACCGTCATCCTTTTCGAGCCCCAGGCCACCGGCCGCACCGACGAGGACCTGGACTTTTCCGAAGATGATCTGGACGCGTTTTACGAGCTGCGGCTCGAAGACCTCACCGCAGTCAATGTGGGCGTGGGCGATGTCGCCTCGGAAATCCACCTGCGCGCCCTATACCGCCTGTCGCGACTGGTGGCAAGCGAGGAGAACGAGAACGAACTGGTGCGCAAGGCGTTGGCCTTCATCGCCGAAACCCTCCGGGCGGACGGAGCCTATCTCTTCGGCCGGGATCCGCAGAAAGGCACCATCGTCACCCTCGGTTCCCATATTCCCAAAGGCGGCCGGTCCGGCCAACTATCCCGTACCATTATCCGCCGGGTGCTGCAGGACAAGCGGGCGCTCCTGGTAACCGATGCCATGCGCGACGACCGTTTCTCCGCCAACGAGTCGGTCATGCGGCACAACATCCACGCGGTTATTTGCGCTCCTCTTACGTTGTGCGACGGGGTTGAGAGCGCCCTGTACCTGGCGGGTGACGACCCGGCTATTTCCTTTAACGAACAGGAGCTGGAACTGGTCGCGGCCATGGCGGATCAGATCGGGCTGGCCCTTTCCCACATCGCCTCCAAACTGAAACGGCGGGAATACATGCTCGCCGCCGTCCGTATGCTGTTGCGGGTGGCGGATGCCGCCCGGCCGGGCATCATGGCCGCCAACGAACGGTTGGCCGGGTACATGCGCGCTCTGGGCTGTGCCATGGACATGAATCAGGACGCTCTGGAGCAGCTGCAACTGGCGGGTATGCTCCACAATTATTCGGATATGGTGGCCGGCGGCGGCGACCAGCCAGCGGCGGACCGCACGGCGCGAACGGTGGAATTGCTGGCCCAGGAAACGTTCTTCCCGGAGATCGAGGATATCATCGCCTACCAGATGGAGCGGTACGACGGCAGTGGGCCCAAAGGCCTGCTGGGCGGCGAGTTGCCCCTCGAGGCGCGAATTTTCCAGGTGGCACATGATATTGCCGACGGACTGGCGCCGGACGCGACGGCGGCGGATCTGGCCGAAGAGGTGACCCGGCTGGCGCGTGAATCGGGCAAGCGTTACGATCCGGAGG
>JAJBSZ010000466.1 GCA_020861125.1 Planctomycetota bacterium
GGCTCCAGCACCGCGGCACCATCGTCGAGCGGGATGGCGACGGCCGGCCCGTCCGGGTGGCGGGTGCCATCGTGGACGTCACGCCCCTGAAGATGGCCGAGCTGGCCATGGCCGAATCCCGCTGCCGGCAGCGGAAAGCCATCGATCCCGACAGCGCCGCGTCGTGGGAAAGCGATGTCAACGGTCAGGCGGAACTGTCCGACATCTACCTCCGGAAGCTCGGCTACACCCGGGAGGAGATGGTGTTTGTCGACAACAAGGACTGGCTGCGCTGGGTGCATCCGGAAGAACGGGAGATGGTGTATACCGGCATGAACCGGGTAGCCACCGGCGAGATCCCGATGTATGCCTGCGAACTCCGCATGCTCCACAAGGGCGGGTATTATGTCCGTTATTACGGGGTCTGCCGCGCCATCGCCTGGGACGAGGCGGGCGCGCCGACCCGGATGGCCGGGGGTATTTTCGAGATCGCCACGGGCGAGCGGTCCGAGTACGATACCGTGGAATATCTCAATGTCATCGCCGGTCAGAACTACACCCTGGACGCCGAGATCCGGGAGCGGGCGGCGTTTCTGGACTACATCCGCGACCGGCTGGCCGAACTGGCCTCGGGCGGTGAACCCAACGGCGACACCCGGCTGCTGGAGGCCATTTTCGGCATCACCCCCCTGCCCGACGACGATCTGCATGATGCCAGCGCCAAGGAAACGATGGCGTTCTCGAAACGCTGCATCGATTTCATCGCCTCCCGGCTGATCTGGTATCGGGCGGTGATGAACAACCTGCCGCTGCCCGTCATGGTCACGGATCTCCTGCGCCGTTGCCTCTATGTCAACCGGCCGGCGCTGGACGCCTGGGGGGTGGACAGTATCGCCGACCTGAGCGCCATCGCCGGCCGGCCGGGGGCGGACGCCCTGCGGACGCCCTACTACACGGTGGAGGTGGTGGATGCCGCCACGGGCGAGTTCACCATCACCATCCTCCGCACCGGCCGCATCTTCCGGGGCCGGGCCACCGCGTTGGCCGGCGCCGACGGCGAGAAGCGGGGCACCATCACCATCCTCCAGGACATCACGGAACTGACCCGGGCCCGGGAGGCGGCGGAAAAAAGCGCTCGGGTGAAGAGCGAATTTCTCGCCAACATGAGCCATGAGATCCGCACGCCCATGAACGCCATCGTCGGCCTCGGCCACCTCCTTCTCCAGACCGAACTCTCGGCGGAACAGGCGGAATATGCCAGCCGCATCGACTACGCCGCCAAGACGCTGTTGAACATCATCAACGACATCCTGGACTTCTCGAAGATCGAAGCGGGCAAACTCACGCTGGAACACACCGCCTTCCGGCTGGGGGAGGTTATGGACAATGTCCTCGACCTCCTGGCCGGACCGGCGGCGGAAAAAAACCTGGAGCTCACGATGGACATCGCACCCGACGCCCCCGATTTTGTCCTGGGAGACCCGGTTCGCCTGCAGCAGGTGCTGATCAATCTGGTCGGCAATGCCATCAAGTTCACCGACCGGGGCGGCGTGCGGGTTCGGGTGGATGTGGTTGACCGATCGGCAGACCGCCAGACCTTTTCCTTCGCCGTCACGGACAGCGGCATCGGCATGACCGAGGAGGAACAGTCGCGGCTCTTCGCCCCGTTTTCCCAGGCGGATTCCTCCACCACCCGAAAATACGGCGGCACCGGCCTGGGCCTGAGCATCTGCAAACGGCTGGCGGAGCTGATGGGCGGCAGCATCGGCTGCACCAGCACCGCCGGCACGGGCAGCACCTTCACCTTCACCGCCCGCCTCGGCCTGCAGCCGGAACCGGAGACGGCCCCCTCCGACCGGCGGGACACCTTCCGCGGCATGCGGGCGCTGGTTGTGGACGACAACGCCACCTCCCGCCAGACCAGCCGGAAGTTCCTGGAATCCATCGGCATGGTGGTGATGTGCTGCGATTCCGGCGGTCATGCCCTGAATTTGCTGGAGTCCCTCAAGATGTCGGCCCTGCCGGAGTTCATTCTCGTCGACTGGAAGCTGCCCGGACTGAGCGGCCTGGAATTCGTCCAACAGGCGAAAACCATGCTCCACGGCATCAAACTGCCGGTCACCGTCATGACCACCTCCGTTCTCCACCCGGAAATCTGGAGCCGGGCCAAGGATGCCGGCGTCCGAGCGCTGGTGGACAAGCCGATCCACGGCCACGCCCTCTGGAACGCCCTCCTGGAGGCCTTTGGCCGCAACCGCCGCCGCGTCTCGACCCGCATCCACAGCGCCGTCTACGAGCCGGTGCGCTGTCTCGCCGGGTCGCGTATCCTGCTGGTGGAGGACAACGCCGTCAACCAGATGGTGGCCAGCCGCATTCTCCGCAAGGCCGGCATGGAGGTGGCGGTGGCGGAGAACGGGGCGCAGGCGGTGGCGATGGTCAGGCAAAACCGGTACGATCTGGTGCTGATGGATATCCAGATGCCGGTGATGGACGGCTACGACGCCTGCCGGGCGATCCGCCGGGAGGGCAACGCCGCCCTGCCCATCATCGCCATGACCGCCCACGCCATGGCGGGCGATCAGGAAAAGAGCCTGGCGGCAGGCATGAACGCCCACATCAACAAACCTATCGACGTGGCCGAACTGTTCGACACCCTGAAGACCTGGATCTCCGCCCCGTCCGGCGGCTAACCCGGCGGCCGGGGCGGCAACGGGCGGCGGTCAGGACCGGGTCTTTTCCAAAAACACCAGCCGCCATCCCGGGCCCGCCGCTTCCTCCCGAAAGCGGACATAGCCGGCCCTTTCATACAGCGACAAATTCCTACCGCTCTTGTCGCTGGTGAACAGCTCCAGCCGCCGGCACGGCGACCGATTCTCCAGCGCCGCCAGCAGCCGGCGGCCGATGCCAGCCCCCTGCCAGTCCGGATGCACCATCAACTTGCCGATGTGGAACGTCCCTTCCGCCGCGCGGCCCCGCACCGAGCCGATGACCTCGCTGCCGGCCCGCGCCGCCAGGAACACCGTTCCCGCCGCGAACTGCCGCTGGATTTCCTCCAGCCGCTCCCGCAACGGCGGTATGGTGAAATCCCCCAGCAGCGCCGCCTCGCTCCGGTAGGCCAGCCGCTGCAACCGGTGGATAGCCGCCAGATCCTCTGGCCCGGCTTCACCGATTTCCACCGCGTCCGGTCGCCGGTCGCTCATCGTGGTCCTTCCTGTCTTGCTCTGATCCAGACCCGCCGTACGATACCGGTCGGAACCCCATCGCAGTGTACGCCCCGGCTGGCACAATGGCAACCGACGACACCGGGCAACCGACACCGGACGTCACCGGGCGGTGTCGGCCGGCGCCTCGGGCGATCGACCGGGCTCTCCGCCAGCCACCGGTCGCCCATGGCGGGCGCAGGCGATCGGGCGGCGGCCAACCCATCCGGGCCGTTTCCCGGTCCGGCGGCAGCCCGGCCACCGCGCCCGTTCTCCCTCCGCCAGGGCGGTCGCCCAGCCTTCTTTCACCGTCACTATGGCATACCCCGCCGGCGGCCGCCGGCCGCCGGCGCACCCCGAACGGGCGGTGGCCCCGGCGGGAAACCGGCCGGCGGCGGACAGCTTCTCCATGACCGGTGAGGACGGATACGAAGGGCATGCCATGAACATACTGATGGTCCTCACCTCCCACGACAAACTTGGTTCCACCGGCCGGAAAACCGGCCTGTGGCTGGAGGAACTCGCCGCGCCGTACTACCTCTTCGCCGCCATGGGCGCCACCGTCGTCCTCGCCTCGCCCCGCGGCGGGCGGGTGCCGGTGGATCCCAAGAGCCGCCAGGCCGACGCCCAGACAGAGGCCACCGTGCGCTTTCAGGCCGACCGCCGGGCGACGGCGGCGCTGGCCAAGACGGAAAAACTGTCAGCGCAGCGGGCGGCGGATTTCGACGGCTTTTTCTATCCGGGCGGCCACGGCCCCCTCTGGGACCTGGCTGAAGACGAACATTCCATCGCCCTGATCGAGGCCGCCACTACCCTCGGCCTGCCGGTGGCGCTGGTCTGCCACGGCCCGGCCGCCCTCCGCCACGTCAAGGGCGGAGACGGCCGGCCCCTGGTGCACGGCCGCTCGGTCACCGGCTACAGCGACAGCGAGGAAGCCGCTTCCGGGCTGGTTGGGGTGGTGCCGTTTCTGGTGGAGGACATGCTGAAGAAAAACGGCGGCCACTACACCAAGGCTCCCAACTGGCAGCCGCATGTGGTGACGGACGGCCTGCTGGTCACCGGTCAGAACCCTGCCTCATCGGCGGAGACGGGGCGGGCGCTCCTCCGGGCCCTGGCGGAGCGGGAGCGGGCGCGGCAGCCCACCGAGAGCGCCCAGCCTGCCGGCGACCGACGCCCGGTTTGACAACCGCCGCCGGTTGCCGGACAATGGCCCCGTGCCGGCCCAACCACGCGTGTCCTCCCGGCCGGACAACCCACGGCAATCCGGAGAAGGCATGACCCATATCACCTTCCTGCTCCCCTACGAAGAGCTGGCGGAGACGGTGCGGGGCGTTTTCGCCGATCATCCCCGGGCGGGGGAGATCACCTACACGCTGCTGCCCGCGAAGATCGGCCAGACCCACCCGCCGTCCGCCTTCACCGGCACCGACGTGGTGATCGCCCGCGGCTTCGCCGCCGCCCGGCTCCTCGCCACCATTCCGCAACTCACGGTGGAACTCCAGGTGACGGGCTACGACGTCCTGATCGCCACCAAGGAGTGCCTCCGGCTGCACCAGCCGAAAACCGTCGGCCTCGTCGGCCCCTATTCCATGATCTACGGCACCGACGCCATCTCCCGGATTCTGCCCGGGGTCCAGATCCGCAGCCGCACCCTGGAAAACGACCTCGAACTCGCCGCCACTCTGCGCGAAATGCGGGATGAAGGCTGTGACGCCGTGCTCGGCGGCTGGACAGTGGCCCGCACCGCGCCCGACGTCGGCCTCCCGTGCGTGCTCCTGCAGTGCGGCCGGGAAGCGATCAAGAGCGCCATCAACGAGGCCCTGCGGGCGGTGGAGGTGCACCGCACCGAACGGCAGCGAAGCAGCCGCATCGCCGCCATCATGAACTACACCATGGAAGGCATCATCGCCACCGACTCGGACGGCACCATCACCATGATCAACCAGTTCGCCCGCGCCCGGTGCGGCGACGGCGAATCACCCGTCGGCCGGCCGGTCCACGCGTATTTTCCCGATCTCGTCCTGCCCCGCGACCACGGTTCGGCCGCTCCGGTGCTGGACGAGATCTGCATGGTCGGGGGTCGCATGCTGGTGACCAATGTCGTGCCCCTGACCGATCAGGCGCCCGACGCCGGCTACGTCATCACCTTTCAGGAGGGGCCGCAGATCCAGCAGATGGAGGACAAGATCCGCAAGAAACTCCATTCCAAGGGGTTCACCGCCCGCTACACCTTCGCCGACATCCTCGGCACCACCCGCGCCGTGCGCGAGGCCAAGACCCTGGCCGCCCGCTTCGCCACCTCCGACTCCAACATCCTTGTGGTCGGCGAGACCGGCAGCGGCAAGGAATTTTTCGCCCAGAGCATCCACAACGCCGGCCGCCGCGCCAGCGGCCCCTTCGTGGCTGTCAACTGCGCCGCCCTGCCCGAGCACCTGCTGGAGAGCGAACTCTTCGGCTATGTCGAGGGGGCCTTCACCGGCGCCGCCCGGGGCGGCAAGGCCGGGCTGTTCGAACTGGCCCACAACGGCACCATATTCCTGGACGAGATCGGCGACGTCCAGCCCTCGATTCAGGCCCGCCTGCTCCGGGTCCTGCAGGAACGGGAGATCATCCGCCTCGGCCACGACCGCATCACCCCCATCGACGTCCGGGTCATCGCCGCCACCAATAAGGACCTCTACGATCAGGTGCGGGAAGGCCGTTTCCGGTCCGACCTCCTCTACCGCCTGGAGGTGCTGAAACTGCAGCTACCGCCCCTCCGGGATCGGGTCGAGGACATTCCGATCATCGCCGAACATTTTTTCCACGAGATGCGCCGGCGCCAGAACACCCGGCTGGAACGGCTGGACGCCGCCGCAACCACACGGCTGCAACAGCTGCCGTGGCCGGGCAACCTGCGGGAATTGCGGAATTTCTGCGAGCGGCTGGCGGTGTTGACCAACCACCCCGTGGCCGGCCTCGAGGACGTGCTCCGCGCCCTCGGCACCACCAGTACCCGGACCGATCCGCCGGCCGTGGCTCCGGCCGCTGCCCGCGCGGCACGGGAGCGGGAATGGATTCTCGAGCTCCTGGCCAAACACGGCAACAGCCGGAAAGCGGTGGCGGCGGCCATGGACATCGACACCAGCACCCTGTGGCGCAAGATGAAACGCCACGGCCTCCACCCGTCCCGGGCCGGACGCCGGACCGGCGCTGAAAGCGGCTGACTCACCCCCTGCAAAACGCCGGGGCCCGCCCCCTTCGGGTCGGGCCCCACGGGCCGTGATGGTCTGGACAACGGGAGCGAACCGTCAGGCGTTCCGGTCTCGTCGGGCCAACAGTCGTCTGACGATGGGAGAGGCGCACACCACCACGATGAGAATGACGAAGGTCCAGCAGATGCCGTTCCGGAAAAATATGGCCGGGTTGCCCTTGGTCATGTCGAAGCTTTGCCGGATGTACTTTTCCAGCATCGGCGCCAGCACGAAGGTGAGGAGCAGCGGCGTGGTGGGGATTTTGGCCAGGCGGAGGAAATAGCCGAGGACGCCGCAGAGAAGCATGAACCAGACGTCGAACATGGCGTTGTTGATGGAGTAGGCGGCGATGACGCAGACGGCGGTGATCACCGGGATCATCGTCCGCCGCGAGATGGAAATGGCCCGGACCAGGATCGGGATGCAGAGAAATGACACCACCAGGCAAGCCAGGTTGCCGAAGTACATCGAGGCGATGAGGGGCCAGACGAAGTCGGGGTTTTCCCGGAACAGGAGCGGCCCCGGCTGCAACCCCCACATCATCAGACCGCCCAGGAGCACGGCGGTGCTGGCGCTGCCGGGGATGCCCAGGGTGAGGAGCGGCGCGAAGGCCCCGGCGGCGGCGGCGTTGTTGGCGGACTCCGGGGCGGCGACCCCGATGATCGAGCCGGTGCCCATCTCATCCCGCCGTTTGTTGATCCGTTTCTCCGCGATGTAGGCGATGAAGGAGGCGGTGGTGGCGCCGGCGCCGGGCATCACCCCGACGAAGGTGCCGAGAATCCCGTCCCGCAGGCTCATGGGCACGATGGCCCCGAGGTCCGTCCTGGACGGCAGGCTGTTCTGGATGGAGAGGTCGGCGGCCACAGGCGAATCGCCCTTGGCCGTGATCATTTCCAGGACCTGCGCGAAGCCGAACAGCCCCACCACCAGCGGGATGAAGGACACGCCGGCATAGAGGTGGACATAGTCGAAATGGAAGCGGGTCAGGCCGGCGGCGCGGTCGGTGCCGATGGTAGCGAGCATCAGGCCGATGCCGGTGGCGAGGAGGCCGGCGGGGATGTCCTCGCCCAAGAGCCAGCCAATGGAGGTCAGGGCGAACAGGATGAGGAGCGCCAGTTCCGGCGACCCGAACCTGAGGCCGATGGCGGAGAGGAGCGGCGCCCCCAGGGTCAGGATGAGGATGCCGACGGTGCCGCCGATGAAGGAGGCGGTGATCGATGTGCTCATGGCCCGGCCGGGTTGGCCCTTTTCCGTGAGCTTGAACCCGTCCAGGGCGGTCATGACGGCGGGGGTGTCGCCGGGAATGTTCAGCAGGATGGCGCTGAAGGCGCCGCCGTACATGGTGGCGTAGTACAGGGACGCCAGGGTGATGATGGCGGTGGTGGGGTTCAGGCCGTAGGTCAGCGGCAGCAACAAGGAGATGCCGGTGATCGCTCCGAGGCCGGGCATGGCGCCCACCACCAGCCCGATGAAGGCGCCGCAGAGCACCGCCACCAGATTTTCCAGGGTAATGGCCAGGGCGAAACCGTGCGCCAGCAAAACCAGGTTGTCCAACATCGTGCGCCCTTTTTTATGTATACAGCCAGTCCTCGAAGAGCCCCATGGGCACCGGGACCGCCAGCCAGTAGTCGAAGAGCAGGTACAGCCCCACGCCGGTCCCGACGCCGATGGCCAGGGCTTTCCCCAGGGGATAGCGTTCGTAGGCGGACAGCCAGACCGCGACGAACAGGCCGAGGGCGGGAATGAGGCCGACGACGTGGGTGGTGAGGATGATGGCCAGCACGCCCGCGACGGGCAGGGCGGCGCGGGGGTTGAAGTTGTTTTCCCGGTGCCGCAGCTGCCGCACCAGGATGGTGAGGCCGAACCCGATGCTCATCACCCCGCCCAGCAGCGGAAACAGGCCGCCGCCCGGGCCGTTCATGACCCACATGCCGTAGGAGAAGGATTTCACCAGCCAGTAGCCGCCGGTGAGAATGGCCCAAATCGGCAATGCCATTTCCATGGTGATCTTCCTCTTATGCCGTTCGCCCATTTTCCTCCCCGACCAGCCCCGCCCGGCTGGCGGGCGGGGCGGCGGCGGGCCCGGCGGGCCGGTTAATCCTGCTGCAGCGTTTCCTTGAAGATGTCCCGGGACTGGCCGATCTCTTTGATGGCGAAATCCCGGGCTTCATCGTACCCCATCCAGGCCGGCGACAGGCTGTTCTTTTCCAGGTAGTCGTTTTTCCAC
>JAJBSZ010000161.1 GCA_020861125.1 Planctomycetota bacterium
GTGGTGGTGCGGGTGGCTTCGCCGGCGAAGAGGTTGAAGCCGCGCACCAGTGCTTCGCCGATGAGCGGCCAGCGGCACATTTTTATCCGGGTCGGCATGTCCCCGGCGGTGAACACCGACGTGTTCATCACCACCACCCGCCGGATGCGGTAGGGGTGGCGCATGGCGTAGCCGAGGCCGATGGGACCGCCCCAATCGTGGACGATGAGGTTGACGCGGTCGTTGTTCCAGCCGATGGGCGGCAGGATCTCCTCCAACCAGCGTTCGAGGTTGTTGATGTGGTTTTCCAGGGTGTAGGGATAGTCCTGGGGTTTTTCCGACAGGCCGCAGCCGAGGTGGTCGGGCACCAGGCAGCGATAGTGGTCGCGCAGGCCCAGCACCAGGTTGCGGTAGAAGAACGACCAGGTGGGGTTGCCGTGCACCATCACCACCGGCTCGCCTTCGCCTTCGTCGAGATAATGGTAGCTGTAGCCGTCCAGGTTGTGCAGGTGCGGTTCGAACGGATAGAGTTTGCGGAATTCCCGATTTTTCAGGTGGCTGAAGGGAATGCCGATGCGGGCGGCCCAGTGTTTGCGGTCGATGGTTCGGCCCTGGTTTTCCACCGCTTTCGGTTTAGCCGGAGATTCCTTTTTATTCGCGTCCATCCCTACCCTTCCATTCCCAGCGCCAGGCATGAGAGTCCGCTGCCGATGCCGAGGAGGGCGCAGCGGTCGCCCGGTCGCACCGGCCGGTGTTCCAGGCCCAGGGCCAGTGCTCCCGGCAGGGCGGCGGAACCGGTGTTACCCATGAAGGCGACGGTGGGGAAATCCTTGTCCGCCGGCAGGCCCAGCGCTTCCAGGGTGAGTTTGGCGTGGGCTTTCCCCACCTGGTGCGTGAAAATGTGCGCTGGCGATTCGTTTTCCCAGCCGAGAACGGCTTTGGCTTTTTCCCAAGTTCGAGCCGCCAGGGCGCAGCCCGCCTGCAGGAGTCCTTCGGAATCGGTGTTCATGATCGGTCCGGCCGGCGTGGCGTCGTCTGGGTCGGCTTGGCACAGGCGGTTGGCGCTGGAATCGGTGCCGACCGCACCGCCCAGGAGGCGGTGGCCGTCTTGTGGGCCACCCCGGGCCACCAGTACTGCCGCCGCCGCTGAGCCGATGGTGAGGCTGGCGAATTGGGTTTTCAGGTGATGCCGGTTGAGGCGGCGGTCTTCGACCAGTTTGCGCATGGTGGCTTCGTGCAGGGGTTCGGCGGTTTCGCCGGACACCACCAGTCCGGCCTCAATGTGACCGAGTTCGATCATGCCGGCGATTTGGCAGACGCCGTTGAGGACGCCGAGGCAGGCGTTGGAGAGGTCGAAGATGGCGCATGATTCGGGCAGGCCGAGGGCTTCGTGGACGAGGCTGGCGGTAGCGGGTTCGAGGAAATCGCGGCAGACTGAGGCGTGGATCAGGCAGCCGATGCGGCGGCGATCGAAGTCGGTCTGGCGGATGGCTTCTTCGCCGGCGCGGGCGGCGACGGTGGACGGTCGGGTTTTTGGTTCCCAGAAGCGGCGTTCGTAGATGCCGGTCATGAGTTCGAGTCGTCCGGCTGAGAGTTTGAGGCGGTCGTAGAGGGGTGCGAGTCTCGCCTCGATTTCGAGGGAGGAGACCACCCGTGGCGGTTTGATCAGGGTGACGCTTTTGATAACCGTATTGGCGAACCGCACTCGAGGAACCTTTCGCTGTTTGCAACCGGGTACTACTTTGGAATCCACCCCGCGCCTTGCGCCCACCCGAGAGGGCTCGGGCCCCCACGCTAGTGGGCCCGGTGGGTTTGGGGGCGCGACCAGCCCCCAAATCCTAAAATCAATGCCGCGCGGGCGAAAGATCTCGGTACACCCTCGAAAGCGGCGTCGCGGCAGGACAAGCCCGCGCGGCTTCCGCACAGAGCACAAGAGCGCAGCGAGTTGCGCGCCCACGGTGCGGTGATCACCCCCAACGCCATCCCCCGCACGCGCGCCCACCCGCGAGGGCTCGGGCCCCCACGCCAGTGGGTCGCGGGGCTTGGGGGCGCGATTAGCCCCCAAATCCTTAATCAATGCCGCGCGGGCGCAAAACAACGCCCAACCCTGGCAGTAACGCCGCGCTAAGAACAAGCCCGCGCGGCTTCCGCTTAGAGCACAAGAGCGCAGCGAGTTGTGCGTCCACGGTGCGGTGATCACTACCCACCGCCATCCCCCATACCCACTCCGCTCGGAGGGATGGGAAACATCCCGGTTTTCCTTCACCCCGCGGGACGCGAAATTCGCTGCGCTCTTTCGCTCAAAGCGGAAGCCGCGCGGGCATTTTCCTTTTGCCACGCAGGTCGCCAAGATTGAGCGATACTTTGCGCCCGCGCGGCATTATTTAATGATTTGGGGGCTGGTCGCGCCCCCAAACCCCGCGACCCACTAGCGTGGGGGCTGCCGCCCTCTCGGGTAGGCGCGGCGCGTGGGGCAGATCGAGGTTACGGATTCCAGCTTTCGTCCGCCTGAACATCGCCCACCGTCGCCCGATCGGGCTTCACCGGCTGCCGACCATACAAATACACCATATCCCGCAACCCACCCCAATTGGCCCGAGCCAATTCCTCACCAGTAAGCCGCCACCGCCATTGGTTGTCACCCAATCCCGGCCGATTCATACGACAATCATTGCCAAGATTCAACACATCCTGCATCAACAAAATGGCAGTATCCGCCACCGACTCCAACGCCAACCGCATCAAATCCCATGCCATACCCGACCCGTCCCGCCCCAAATACCGACGAGCACGATCCCGCTCCTGCGCCAAACTTCCCTCGTCCATATGCTCGTAATCCGGTCCCGCCGCCTCATACCAGCCCCGCGTGGTATCGTTGTCATGCGTCGCAACATAACACACCGTATTCCGCTCATACGCGTACGGCAAATAATCCTCCGCCCCCTCGGCAAAGGCGAATTGTAATACCTTCATCCCAGGTAACCCATTGTCCAAACGCAGCGTATCCACCGCCGGCGTGATGACGCCAAGATCCTCCGCCAATATAGGCAGATGATCCCCCAACTCCCGGCGAAACACATCGAACAACGCCTGGCCGGGGCCCGTGAGCCAGCGGCCGTTCATGGCGGTGGTCTCTCCCTTCGGCACCGCCCAGTAGGCCTGAAATCCCCGGAAATGATCGATGCGGAGCATATCCACCATGGCCAGAGTGGCCTGCAACCGACGGACCCACCAGCGGTAGCCGTCCCGGGCCAACGCCGGCCAATCATACAATGGATTGCCCCAGAGTTGGCCAGTGGCGGAAAAATAATCCGGCGGCACCCCGGCCATGAGCTCGGCTCCGCCCTCGTCGTCCAATTGGAAAAACTCGGGCGCGGCCCAGACATCGGCCGAATCGTGGGCGCAGTAGATGGGAATGTCGCCGAGGAAACGAACGTTCTTGCCGGCGGCGTAGCGCTTGAGTTCCCCCCACTGCCGGAAAAACAGGAACTGGAGGAACTTGTGGTAGCGGAGCTCATGCGCTAAGAGCTTCGTGTATTTACGGACGCCCTCCGGGGTGTGGCGGCGGAGTTCCCGGTCTTTCCAGGCATACCAGGGCTGATTTTTGAAAAAATCCTTGGCCGCCATAAACAGGGCGAAGTCGTCGAGCCAGCCCTTTTCCCGGACACAAAACTCCTCGAATTCTCGCACCAGACCCACGTCGGCCCGCGCATCCTGAAATCGGTCCAGCGCCAGGCGACAGGCCCGATCCTTGAACGCGGCGGCAGCGGCGAAATCGGCGTAACGGCCGTTGCCGGGTCCGTTGGCAATCTCCCGGGGTTCCAAGAGTTCCAAATCCACCAGATTGTCGAGGGACAGCAACAGCGGATTGCCGGCATAGCTGGACAACGCCTGGTACGGGCTGTTGGCGCCGCCGGGCGGCCCCAGCGGCAGCACCTGCCAGATACCCATGCCGGCGTTGGCGAGAAAATCCACGAACGCGCGGGCGGCAGCGCCCAAATCACCCACCCCGTGGCCCCCGGGAAGGGAGGTGGGATGGAGAATGATACCGGCAAGTCTTGGAAAAGACATGGTTTCCCCCCGGATAGAGACGTCTCGGCGCCCCGGCGGCCGCCCTCGACGAAAAGGCAACGCCCGCGCCAACCCGGTACCGACGGACGAGACCTTCCTTACGAATGGGTCGTCGGCTTCAGGCTTTCCGGTACACGTTCAGCCCGACCTTTTCGTCGCGGCCGGTGATGGTCTGGTTGCCCTCGGTGGAGGCGATGATGATGGTTTTTCCCGACGAGGAAGGACCAAACTCTTTTTTCAAATCCACCTTGATGGTCAGGATGTCGCCCTCGACGGACATTTCCACATTCTTCATAGTCTTCTCCCAAGCGAATGGTTAGATCGGGCTGGTGCACGCCGGACGGTGCCGCAGGCGTACAACCTTACTGCCCCGCCTCCCGTCTGTAAAGGCAAAAGGGTACTCGAACCGGGGCCTGGTCTCAGAGTACCGCCGCCGCTGCCGCCGCCAGCGCCGACCGTTCCGCCTTCTTCAGGGTCACATGGCCGAACAGGGGCAGTTCCTTCATCCGCGCCGCACAATACATCAAACCATTGGACGACGCATCGAGATAGGGGTTGTCGATCTGGTCGGGATCGCCGGTGAGGACAATTTTGGTGCCCTCACCGGCCCGGCTGACGATGGTTTTCACCTCATGCGGTGTCAGGTTCTGCGCTTCGTCCACGACGATATACTGCTGGGCGATGGAGCGGCCGCGGATATAGGTCAGGGCTTCGAGATCCACCAGATCGTCGGCCAACAATTCCTGGACCTTGCGATCCGCCGCTTTGCCGGTGGTGTGTTTGCCGCCGCCCGGACCCACGTGCATGAGAAAAGCCAGGTTGTCGAACACCGGCTGCATCCAGTTGGACATCTTCTGGTCCTTGGAGCCCGGCAGATAACCGATGTCCTTGCCCATGGGGATGATCGGTCGGGTGACAAGCATTTTCTCATAGCCGTAGACCAGTTCCGTGCCGTTTTTCATCGCCAGATCGTCCAGCCGCATCGCCTCCAGCCCCGCTGCCAACGCCAGCAGGGTTTTGCCGGTGCCGGCCGACCCCACCAGGGTGACCAACTTGACCGCCGGGTCCATGAGGAGTTGCAGGGCCAGACGCTGTTCGGCGGAACGGCCGCTGATGCCGTAAATCTTGCTCCAGGCCTTGTTGATGGGCACCACCGCCTTGGGGCCGTCGGCCCGGGCCAGGGCGCTTTGGCTGGGGTTGTCGACGGCGGTGAGGATGACGAACTCGTTGGGCAGAAGGTTGTGGCCAGGCAATTCCAGGCGGCCGTCCCGATAAAACGCGTCGATACCGTCCTTGTCCACCAGTTGTTCGCAAAAACCGGTGTAGAACTCATCCGTCCGCACCTTGTCTTTTTCAAAATCCTGCGGTTCGATGCCCGCCACCGCCGCCTTGATGCGGAGGTTCATGTCCTTGGACACCAAAAAAACGCTCTCGTCCGGATTGGCGAGCTGGATATGCACCGCCGCCCGGAGGATTCGGTTGTCGGGCAGATTCCGCTCCAATCCGGGCACCACTTCCAAATGGGCGTCCTCCACCACCATGATCTTGCCGCCGGCCGGGTTGTGGGTAATGCCTTCCGTCAGGGTCTCCGGGTCGCGGTTGTCATTCCTGGCATAGGCCTCCTCCTCCACCCGGACGCGATCGATATAGCGGATTACCGCCCGGGCGTTGCGGCCCAGTTCGTCCGACTTGGTTTTGAAACGGTCCAGCTCCTCAATCACCGTCATGGGCAGAACCACCGTGTTGTCGGCGAAGCATTCCAAAGCCGACGGGGAGTGAAGCAGGACGTTGGTGTCGAGAACGAAGAATTTGTGCATGATCTCTCCTTTTCAGGCGGTTGGCTCCGCCGCTTCCGCCGGAAAGCCGATATACGCCACCGGCACCGCCGCGCACAGCCAGACGCCGTTCTCGGCCCGGTGGAACACCGCGCCGTCCCGGTGCAACCCGGCCGCATCAATGGTCAGCACCACCGGCCGGCCGTGCCGCCCGCCGACCGCGCGGGCGGTGGCCGCGTCCGGAGAAAGATGCACGTGCTGCCGGGCGCCCGGCAGCAACCCGTCGCGGCGGATCGCCGACAGAAAACGCTCCGCCGTGCCGTGAAACAGGACTGGCGGCGGCAAAGCCGGCGGGTAGTCGATGGCCACCGCCGGCGTGGAATGGCCCTGGACCGCCCGGATGCGGCGGCCGTCCGGCGAGATGGCAAAACGCTGCTTGTCGCTGCCCGCGACTATCTCCAGCAGGTCCTCCCGGGACAGCGGATGGCCGGCGCCGGCGGCGCCGTGGAGCAACGCATCTATCGCCGCCCAACCCTCGCGGTCAAGAACAAGGCCGATGGCGTCGGGCCGGTGGCGGAGGATGAAGCTCAAAAACTTACTGGCTTCGGTACGGTCGCGCTTGTTCATGGTATCCCAAGAAATGCTCGGAGGTTGCCGCCCAGGAGGGCGGTGACGTCCCGGGTGATGGCATCCTGGTGGTAGTGCCAGCCCGTTCGCCACAGGGCGGCATAGCGCTCGATAAGGCATTGCCCCAGGGTCCAGCGGCAGTGGGCCCAACCGCCCACCAGCTCTTCCACGATCTCGGCCCCGGTGTCACAGGCGTGGAACGCCGAACCCAGCGCTTCCAGCCGTCGGGCGAGAAAGGGTTCCAACACGGCCGGCGTGGCGCGGGCGCCGGCCGGGCTACCCAGAAGAAGATTGCGGTGTCTTGCCGCCTCGCTCAGGGCCGGCGCCAGGTGGTCCTCACGGCCGGGAAACAGGAGAAAGCGGATATCGGAAAAGTCCCGCCACAGCACGGCGAGATCGGCCACCGCCACGGCTTCCCCGGCGGTCAGGAGAATTCCCAAACCGCGCTCGCGGCACAGGGGCAGCACGGCCTCCCGGACCAGCCGGCCGATCCCGCCGTCTTCCGGTCGGTGGCCAGCCGGCCATTCCAGGGCGAGGGCGGTCGGTTTGACCCGCCCGACGGCGGCGGCGAGGTGCCGGCGAAGCTCCAGCGGGGTGAATTCGTCGATCCGGGCCTTGAGGCCGTAGCCGCGCAGCCGCAACTGCCGGGCGCTATGCTTCCAGTTGCCGAGCAGCGCGTTCAGGGACAGCACCGGTCGGAAAACCGGCGTTCGCACCGGCAGGGCGACGGCGTCTTCCGCCGCCATGCTGTCCACCGGATAGAGGACGAGATCCAGGTTGGCCAGGCCGAGGGCTTTGGTCACCCGCTCCGCGGCGGGAATGGCCGCGAAGGCTTCCCGGTACCGGTGCAGATCGGCCGCGCCGGCGTCCAGTCCGTATAAACCGAGGGTGGTGAGGACGAGGCGGCAAGGTTCGGAAAGGGGCGCGTTATCGACGAAAAGGAGACGCCAGACGATGTCGGCGAGTTCACTGCGGGTCAGTGATGTACTGTAGTCATCGCGGAGGGCGGCGGCGGTGCCGTCCCGGCGGGCCAGAGCCCGGCGCCGGAAGAATTCCGCCAGAATGCCGCTGGAGGTGAGCATGGCGTCGATACCGGACACGCCGGCGGCGTCCGCGTCCGGTGGCGGGGCGGCAAAGCGGACCTCCGCCGCCGGGGTGGTGTGGACCGCGGTCCAAATGCCGTGTTTGTTTTCTTCGGTAAATACCGCCACCCGAATCCTCCCGGCCGGATCCGCCCGCCTCCCGGCCCCCACCCGGCGGTTTGCCTGTTCCCATCATAGCGAAAACTGGTATCATGGAAACTTCATTTATGATCGCGCACCAGCGCGGGAATCGCCGGGCGTTGACGGAACGGCCGGAGGGTGGTTCCGGCGCGCGGGCGACCGAATATTCAGGCAAAGGAGCGTTTCGTGGATGTGAAAGACAAGCAGCGGATTCTCATAACCGCCGCCCTGCCCTATGCCAACGGCCGGCTGCATATCGGCCATGTGGCGGGCGCGTACCTGCCGGCCGACATCGCCACCCGGTTTTTCCGGCTGCGGGGACGGGAGGTGCATTTTATCTGCGGTTCGGATGAAAACGGCGCCCCCATCACCTTCAGCGCCATGAAGGAGGACGTGACGCCCCAGGCGATCGTCGACCGCTATACCGCCTCCATCATGACGGCGTTCCAGGGGCTGGGCATCGAGTTCAGCGTCTACGGCCGCACCCATACGCCGCGGCACGATCGGGTGGCGCAGGATTTCTTCCTGCGACTCTACGAGCGCGGCCATATCGTGAAGAAAACCAGCGAGCAGGTATACTGCACCACCTGCCAACGGTTCCTGCCGGACCGCTACGTCGAAGGCACCTGCCACCACCCCGACTGCCGCTCCCCCGGCGCCCGGGGCGACCAGTGCGAGAAATGCGGCCGGCCCATCGACGCCACCAAACTGGAAAACGCCGAGTGCATGGTCTGCAAAACCCTGGGCCGGGAATCCCACGGCCACATCGAGGTCCGGCAGACCGACCACTGGTATTTCCGCCTGGACAGCTTTTCCACCCCCTTGCGTGCCTACCTGGACGCCCACCCCGAATGGCGGGAGTCGGTGAAACGTTTCTCCTACGGGCTGATCGACCAGGGCCTGAAGGAGCGGGCCATCACCCGGGACATGGATTGGGGCATTCCGGTGCCGCTGCCCGA
>JAJBSZ010000231.1 GCA_020861125.1 Planctomycetota bacterium
GAGGAGGATGAGGAGGATCAGCGCCGCCGCCGCCTGGAAGGTGCCGTAGCCGCCGGTCATGGCACACATGAGGCCCGCCAGTGTGGTGAAGACCGCCACCAGATAGGCGGCGGTGGGGGACAGCGCGCTGGACGGCTGGTCCTCGGGAATGGTCGCGTTGCTGGCGGCGGCAGCGAAGATCATCCGCCAGGCGCCTTCCGCCATGGCCAGAAGCGCACCCGCCGCTATCAGGTAGGGAAGCACCAGGAGATTGCCGGTAGTATTGGCATAAAACCGGTACAGGCAATATCCGGTGAGGACCGAGGCCATCGCCAGGAACGCCCGGGAAGGATTGAGCAGCGCCAACAGGGACAAGCGGATCTCCAGAGAGCGGGAAAACCGTATTGTAGCGGTGACCGCCTTCCGCGCAAGGAAAAGGCGGCCGATCCCCAGATGGGCTTTTGCCTTGCCAAGTCCAGTGGCATTCATACGATAGGAATTACAGGCAGGCTGGGGCAAACGGTCCTTTCGCCCGCCCGTGTGGCGCGGCCGCCTGCCATACCGGGCGCCCGCCGCGGGTGCGGCCCGATGGAGGATGCATGGCCGACGAGTTCGACGAAACCACCGGCCTGGGTGAGGAGGTGCTGCCCGATCTGGCGGCCGTGCCGGCTGAGGACGCGACGGCGGCGCCGGGCGGCGTGCGATCGGCTTTTTCCTGGCTGATTCGCTGGCATCCTTTCCTTTTTCTCGGGCTGGCCGCGGTGCTGGCGGGCATCGCCTGGCACGTCTACCCACGCGCCGAAGCCCGGGCCGTCACGCCGGCGGCGTATTTTTACCGGGAAGGGCTGGACCGCCTGTACCGGGTACTGAACCCGGACCTGCCGCTGGTCGCCGAGACACCGCTGGATGAAGCCCTGGCGGCGCGGAACGCCCTCCTTAACCTCTTTGTTTTTCACCGGGAAAACCTGCGGGCCCATCCCGAGTTTATCAACCCCCACCTGTTGCTGGGTGAAGCCAACCGTTTGCTGGCGGAATTCAACCCCGCTCTGGCGGACAAGTATTACGCCGACGCCCTGCAGGCCTATACCGACGCCGATCTATGGGAATTCCGCGAGGACACGCCTGAGGATCTCGCCCGCTACTGGGCAAGCAATTTCTTGGATCGGGAGGACGACTTTCCGCCGGATGAGGATGAGGAGGAGTTGGCGGCGACCCGTCGTTCCCGCCGGATCGATTATATCCGCTTCCGCAAGGCCGAGGCGGAGGTACATCTCGGCCGGTCAGACCAGGCCCGGCCTGCGCTTGAAGATCTCCAGAGTCAGGTGGACGCCCACCGTCGGGAAAACCTGCGCCGCGCCGCCAGTACGGAACCACCGGCGCCGGAGGGGGGCCGCCGGAATTTCGAATTGGGCGGCGATGAATACCGTCGGCTCGATCTTCTCATGGCCCGGATGTACGATGGCATCGGCCGGCGGCAGTTGGCCCGGAGCTGGTACCTGAGGTTCCTGAACGCCTCCCGCAGCGGCCGCGACCACGCCTTTGTCCTGCAACGCCTGGCCGATATGGCCATGGAGGACGGTACCCTGTACCGTTCCGTGAACCCTTCCCTGGCAATGGGCCACTATGGTGAGGCGGCGACCCTCTACGCCGACCTCGTGGATTCACCGGCGGTGACCCGGGATCAACTCCACGCCGCCATCCAGGGTCTGGCCGATGCCAATTCCCGCCTGGCCGAACTCACGCCGACCGGGGCGATGACCGGAGTCGACGAGTTGGGGGAACTGGGACGCACCTTCCGCACCTGGCTGGAAGAGTTTTCCGGTCAGCCTCTGCCGCGCCGCACCTTGGAGATCCCGCGGGCGGTGGGGGATGTCCTGTCACGGCCGGAATTTATCCTGCCCACGGCCTACGCTCTGCCCGGTGCCGTCGCCGGAAGCCTTGCGGCCATGGCCGGCGGGGGGCTCGTGACCCCCTACGAACAGCGCCGCCGGTACCATCTTCTGGCCTTGGAAAATTACGACCGTCTGGCCGTCATCCACCAGGGCACCGAGGCCGGCGATCGGGCTGCGGTCCAGGCGGCACGGGAGGCCTGGTTTCTCGGCCGAAAGCGGGAAACCGCCGCCAGACTGGAGCGGATGATCGACCCTCTGGCCAGTCCCGACCTGCTGCTGGCGGCGCGGCAGGGTCTGGCCGCAGTGGCTCTGGACCGGGGCGATCTCCGCCGGGCGCGTCTGCTCCTTCTCGGCGGCTATGCCCATCCCATGCCCTTGTGGTTCACGCCGTCCGATGCGGACTGGCGGCGGCTGGCCGTACGCCTCGGCAACGCCAGTCAGCGCGCCGAAACGCCGGTGTTACGCCGGGTGTGGCAGGTATTGTCGCAGGAGGGCCGGGATATCGCCGCGTACGCCGCCAGCGGCCGCCGCCTTTCGGACGAATATGTCGAGCGCTTGCTGCGCGCCCTCAATACCCTGTTGCGCTCCCCCGACTTTTACCGGCCGGAAGATTTTCCCGCCAACAACCGTAACCGGTATCTGGAATACATCCTGGACCAGCCGCCGGACCGGCTGACCGAAGACGACATCGTCTGGCGCAACCGCCTGCTTCTGGAGGAGGCGCTGCCGTACGACCTGTCGCAGCAGGCGTCCCGTGACAACTACGGCTTCGCACCCTTCCCGCCCGCCGCCGAACTGACGCCCGGCGGGATTCTGGAGAGCGAACGCCTCGCCGGGCTTCTGGTTGCCCTGGCCCGGGCCTGGGCCGGTCGGGCCGAAGCCGCCGCCATCGGCGGCGAGCGGTTGCGGATGTTCATGGAAGCCGTCGCTGCTTACGACGCCGCGCTGGAACGGTACGGGGCCGATCCGGGGGTGGTTCTGTATGAACTGGCCAACTGCTACGAAGCCATGGCCGAGATCAGGGAGATTCAGGGCAATCATCTGGAAGCACTGTCGTTGACGGCCGCCGCCGGCCGGGCCTATCTGGACGTCTCTTTCCGGGGCAGGGGGGCGGCGCGGGAGATGGACGCCCTTCTCGCCGCTGGCGACGCCTTTTTTCGATCCGGTCTTCTCGAACGGACGGTGGAAAGCCAGCTTCGATTTCTGGAGCGCTTCGGCTATGCTTCGCGGCCCGATTCGGAGGCAGCCATGGCGGTGGTGCGGGCGGAGAACCTGCTGGGCCGGGCCTACTGGTTCCTGAACGATATCGACAATGCGATGGAATCTTTCCGCCGCAACATCGCCCGGCGGACGCCGGACCGGTTCAAAGCGATGTACTATGTCGGGCGGGTGCTGATGGAACAGGGGAGTTTTCGCGACGAGCCGGCGCTTTTGGGTTCCCTCGCCAAACCCCTGCCGGATCTGGATCGCAATGGCGATCCCGTCATCGAGTCGGCCCTTCAGGCGTTCAATTATATCCGCCAGAGCCCCGATATAAATCCGAGCGCCCGCGCCTGGCGCTGGAGCACCTTCGATCTGGCCAAGCTACACTACATGTTTGCCGAACGGGCGCGGTTGGCGGCGGAGCGGGACGGCGCCGGCGGTGCAGGCGGCGAGGCGGCGGCGGACGCCATCGAGGACCGGGAGTGGCTGGATCGGTACGACACGGCCCGGCTGCACCTGACGGAGGCTCTGGAACGGTATCCCCTGCGCCGGAACGGCGGCGTCGGCATCTCGGTCCGGGTCGAGCCGGAGGACTACGCCGACGTCATGGCCGCACGTTTCGAGACCGAATACTATCTCGCCAACACCCTTCTCGTCCTGGCCGACGGCCGGCAGGATCCGGCCCTGGCGGCGTTGGCCCGGGCGCATCTGGAAAACCTCCGCAACCGCGGCCGGTACGCCGAGGCCCTGTTCGACACATCCCTGGACCGCTTCCAACTCAATTCCGCGGTGATCCGCGAAGAGGTAGAGGGCGGAAATTGGGACCGGAACGTACCGTTGCCCCGGGCGCGGCTGGGAGACGACGAGGGGCCGACCCATGCCCCCACCATGCTCCGCAATATGCTGATCAACGGCATGGTGCTGTTGGCGAACGAGTACTTCGCCGCCGGCGAACGGGCAGCCGAGGCGGCCGTGGCGGAAGCGGCGGGCGGGCCGGTGGCTGCCGGGCCGGACGGCGCCGCTATCGGCTATTACCAGGAGGCGTTCCGCACCTACCAGGATATTTACGATCGGTTCGGCATGCTCTACGGCCCGCAGGCGCTGGTCGGCATGGGCGACGCCCTCAGCCGGCTTGGCAGCCGGGAGGACGCCGGCAACCACTACCGCATGGCCCGAAACATGGCGGAGATGCTGCCGCCTGACACCCGGCCGGATGGCCTCCTCGATATCGGCCCGTCCTTCTGGGGGGAATTGGCGGGAGAACGGCTCCAGGATCTGGCCGGCGGTTACCGGGTGCCGTGACGACCGGGGCGGAAACCGGGGCCGCCGGCGGCTTGGCTGATTGTAACCGGCGTGTGAATCCTGTATACTGGGCGGCAACGACGTGGAGCCGATACCGTCCCCGGAGGGCATAGTCCGATGAATCCCGATCACTGCGCCCGCGAGTTGGCGCGCCTTCTGACCGAACAGGCCGAGGTCTGCGAGCATATTCTTGAAAAGTCCCGGCAGCAACAGCGGAAGGTCGAGGAAAGCCGCGAGGACGAGCTCCTGTCCCTCCTCTCCGAAAAACAGATGCTGATCGCCCGGCACCAGTCCCTGAGCGAGGAGGCGGGGCCGTTCCGGCGGGAATGGGAAGACGGCGCCCGCGCTCGGGCCGACGCCGCCACCCATGCCGCGGTCGAGGCGGCCTGGAACCGGCTCCGCGATATTCTCGATGCCATCGTCAAGCTGGAAGACGCCAGCCGCGCCTTTCTCCAGGAACAGAAGGAAAAGGTCACCGTGGAAATCGGCAATCTCCACAAAGGCAAACTGATCAACAAGGCTTACGGCGGTGGCCCCCGGGTGCCGCCTTCCGCCCGGTACAGTGACAAAGAGGGTTGATCCATGCCTCGCGACGCGGAGGGAACGGCGACGGCGGCACGCGGCGCGGACGGCGGAAAAACCGACGGCGCGGCACCAACGGCAGGTGACGCGGACGGCGGCGCGGCAACGGTCGGGACGCTGACGCCCGATCTCCAGGAACTGGGCGAAATTATCCGCGCCTATTCCGCCGCTACCGCCGAGCTGCAACAGTCGCATGAACTCTTGCAAAGCCAGGTAATGCAATTGTCCGGCGAGTTGCGGCAAAAAAACCAGGAACTGTCGGCGACGGTCACGCAGGTCTCTTCCCTGAAAAATTACCTGGCGGGAATAATCCAGTCCTCGGCTGACGGCATCGTCGCCATCGATCTGGACCGGAGGATTATGGCCTGGAACCCGGCCGTCGACCGGCTGCTGGCCGGCTTGGGCGATCCGGCGCCGGCCCAGCCGGAGGGCGGCGCGGTGGACGCGGTCCTTACCGGGGAAGCAGCCGCCTTCGCCGGCATGCTGGTCCGGTCCCTCGAGGAACAGCGAAGTTTTTCCGGCGTGGAAATTCGGTTGGTGGACGCCACCGGCCGGACCCGGTACTTTTCCGCCTCCGCCAGCCCGGTGCGGAGCGCCCCCGACGACGGCGACGCCCGCACCGTCGGCGCCGTCCTGATCTTTTCCGACCAGACCGCCATCCGCGAACTCGAGGATCGCGCCAACCGCCAGGACCGACTGGCGGCGCTGGGGGAAATGGCCGCCGGCGTCGCCCATGAGATTCGCAATCCTCTTGGCGGCATCGAGCTCTATGCCTCCAGTCTGCGGCGGAAATTTCCCGAGGACAGCGGCGAGTACGCTACCTGCGGCAAGATTATCGCTGCCGCCACCAGCCTCAACCGCATCGTAAGCGACATGCTCACCCTCACCCGAGGCCGTCCCCCGCATCGGCGCAAGGCCCTGGGCGGCCAGGTGCCGCGATCGGCGGTGGACCTGGCGGCACGGGAACTGGCGGAGCGTGAGGTGCAGGCGGAATTGGCGCCGGACGACCCCGGGCGGACATGGGTGCTGGATCCGGACCAGCTGGTCCAGGCTTGTCTGAACGTTATCCTAAACGCCGCGCAGGTGACGGAACCGGGCGGGACCATCCGCATCGCCTCGGCCGAAGGGGTCGCCGCCGACGGGAAGCCGTGGCTGGATCTGTACTTTGCCGACGAAGGGCCAGGCATTCCCGAAGCCGCCAAAGCCAAAATCTTTGACCCCTTTTTCACCCTGCGCAAGGACGGCACCGGCCTCGGCCTTGCCATTGTCCATAAGATCATCGAGGATCACGGTGGCAGTATCGACGTGATGGACAACGTCCCCCGGGGCACCCGAGTCCGGTTCCGGCTGCCGGCCGCCGCTCCGGATCCGGCCTCGGCGGATCCGTCCGATTCGGATTGTCGGACGGTGGGGTTTCATTATAATCCACCGAGAGGTGATGGGGTGGCTGGAGCGAATTGGTATGCCGAAAAACAAGATTGTCATCGTCGATGACGACGATTTCATGCGCGACAGCCTGATGGAGGCGCTGACGCGGCCGGATCTCACCGTTCAGGGGTATGGCCGCGCCGCCGACGCCCTGCATGCCGTCTCCGACGGGTCCGCGTCCCTTCTCCTGACAGACATGCGCATGCCGGAAAAGGACGGCATGGAACTGTTGCAGGAGGCGAAGCGGCTCGACCCCGGACTGCCGGTGGTGATGATGACCGCCTTCGCCACTATCGAGACCGCCGTCCAGGCGATGAAGCGCGGGGCCTTTGACTATGTGATGAAACCGTTCAAGGCCGAGGAAATCGAGTTGGTGGTGAACCGGGCTCTGGAGCACCACCGGCTGGTAACGGAAAACGCCTTTCTCAAGGACGAGTTGGCGAAGAAATTTTCCAATGCCGACTTTGTCGGCAAGAGCCCGGCCATGAAGGCGGTGTTCGAGCAGATTCGCCAGGCCGCGCCGTCCTCCGCCACCGTTTTTATCCGCGGCGAGTCGGGCACCGGCAAGGAGCTGGTAGCCCGATCCATCCACGCCCAGAGCGGGCGCCGCAACAAGCCGCTCGTTAAGGTCAACTGCGCCGCCCTGTCGGCCGGTGTGCTGGAGAGCGAGCTGTTCGGCCACGAAAAGGGCGCCTTCACCGGCGCCGACCGGCGCCGCATCGGCCGGTTCGAGATGGCAGACGGTGGAACCCTGTTTCTGGACGAGGTGTCAGAAATGGATTTGAACCTCCAGGGCAAACTGCTCCGGGTCCTGCAGGAGAAGGAATTCGAGCGGGTGGGTTCCTCTGAGACCATTGCCGTCGACGTCCGCATCCTTGCCAGTTCCAACCGCGACCTGGAAAAGAGTATCGCCGAAGGCGCTTTCCGCCAAGACCTCTATTACCGGTTGAACGTGATTTCGGTGGAATTGCCGCCGCTCCGCCAGCGGAAAGGCGATATTCCGGATCTGGCGAAATATTTTCTGGAACGCTTCCGGGCCGAGGAGGGCAGCCGGGTCCAGTCCCTTTCCGATGGGGCCCTGGAACTCCTCACCCGCTATGACTGGCCCGGCAATGTCCGCGAACTGGCCAACATCATGGAACGCCTGATCGTCCTGGGAAAAGAGTATCGCCGAAGGCGCTTTCCGCCAAGACCTCTATTACCGGTTGAACGTGATTTCGGTGGAATTGCCGCCGCTCCGCCAGCGGAAAGGCGATATTCCGGATCTGGCGAAATATTTTCTGGAACGCTTCCGGGCCGAGGAGGGCAGCCGGGTCCAGTCCCTTTCCGATGGGGCCCTGGAACTCCTCACCCGCTATGACTGGCCCGGCAATGTCCGCGAACTGGCCAACATCATGGAACGCCTGATCGTCCTGGGCCGGAGCGAGGTGATCGAGGCGGCCCAGGTGGAGAACGCCCTGCCCAAGGCGGCGGTGCGCCCGGCCGGCTTCGACGCGGCGGGCGGTGGCGGTACCACCTTTCAGCCCCGGCCGCTGGACGATGTGGAACGGGACTTCATCCGCGCCACCCTGGCGCACTTTGGCGGCGCACGCGCCCGGTCGGCGGAGGCCCTTGGCATTAGCGAACGATCGCTAAGGGATCGGCTCAAGCGCTGGCAGGAAGCCGGGCTTCTCGGCGAAGTGTAATCAGGTGGCCGCTCCGGTCGTCGGCCGCGGTGGCTTTTCGGGATGCGACGCGCATGAGCGGTCAGGACGAGACGGACAAGGGGGATGTGGTGCTCTCCGGCTATAAAGGAGACCCCGTTCCCATGCGCACCCTCTACTACGATCAGAATCCGGAGCGGGAGATGCACATCGTCTGCAGCCCGGATCGCATGCGTGTGTACATGAAGGTAGTGCCGGGTACCCAATTCGCCGGCATCAGCCGGGAGACCATTATCGGACACATCTTTTCGGCCGGCGTGACCTACGGCCTGATCGACGCCGGCGTGAACTTGTTCGCGGCTATGCAGAGCGGTCCGTCGCCCTTCACCGGGTATTACCAAGTGGCTCGTGGCGATCCCATGCGCCAGGGGGAGGACGGCAGCATCGAGTTTCACGTCCAGCCCACCAGCATAGCCCCCCGGTACGACGAGGATGAGAGCGGCAGCATCGACTACAAGCAACTCAACCTCGTCGAAAACTGTTTTGCCGGCCAGCGCGTCGCTTCCCTCCGGCCGCCCGGTCCGGGCCGGGC
>JAJBSZ010000373.1 GCA_020861125.1 Planctomycetota bacterium
CCATGACTCGGTATTCGTAATCGCCGATAACGCCGCCGATGCGCCGTTCGGTGTGTTCGGCGGTACCGTCCGAGAGGCTGTACGGGTTTTTGTCGACCCAATCGGCCACCACGCTGACACGCTCACCTTCCGAGCTCACCGAGTATTCCATATCGGACAGAAAGGCGATGGCCATCTCCAGGGCGAATTCGGCCGCCGCCTGGGCGCCGTCATCGTTTTCCAGGGTCTGGCTCATCCGCGAGGCGGTCAGGGTCGTCCGGTAAAAATGGACGCCCACAATCGCCGTGAGAACCGTGCCGAGATAGGCGATCAAGAGCAGAGCGCTGCCCCGCCTCGACCGTATTGCTCCGCTGGAAATGTCCATGGTACTATCCCTTTATAAAAATTTTACCTTTTGTCTCGTGGGCCGGTTCTCCAGCGGTGGCTACCGCTGCATGTTTTTCAAGAGAACCGTAGTCTCGTACCAGCGCGCGGCCACATTGATGATGTTCGACTTATGCAGTATTTTCCCGGCATCGGTCACGCCATCGTTTTCCAGGATCAGCAGCTTGATACTCAAGGCCGCGGTGCCGTTGCCCGCATTTTCGTTGATCAACCCGGCGCCATTGCCGGAGGAGTTGATGTTGGAATAGGAATAACTCACCAGCCGAAAAATAGGCGTCCGGCGGCTGGTATCGACCCGGCGGAGCACCACCGGCGGCGTCAGGTAGATCGCCTGCTGCGGAATGGAGCCGGAAACCAGCTGCCCGTTGCGCACGTAGTTGACGTAGTTGCTGCCGGAATAGACCATTTGCAATCGACCGATGTGAAAGGTGCCGTCCGTTTTGCCGTCGCCGTCAAGGTCGATGCTGGCACCAGAGGTGGTTACGCTGCTTTCCTGAATTACGATGGGCTGGCCGCTGCTGTCGAGCACCGGCACAAACCGAATGGCATGGAAAGCGGTCACGGTATTGTTGTCCCAACTGGTATCGTAGGCAGTATGGCTGCGCCATTCATCGATCGTCGGGATGGCAATAGCCTCGAAATTACTGGAGGTGAGGCCGGTCGGGCTCATGGCGGCCAGTACGCTGACCAATTCGCCGTCGTCCTCATCGCGAACCACGAAGCCCACGCTGTCGGGATTGTTTTCGTCCGGACCTTCGCCCACCACGGAATCAGTGGTTGCGGAAGCCGCCAGATAGGAAATATCGCCGCGCTGCTGGCCGATTTGCAGGTGGTTCCTGTCATCCAAAAAATCGCCCACGCCTTGAGCGTCGAGAGGCACGACAAAGGCAATACTGTCCATGCCGGAACGGAGGCTGGTCAACCACGCCTTGCCCGCCGAGCCGCTGAAACCCCAGGTGCGGTGGTCAATGTCGTACCAGATATTGGTGGTATCCTCCCGCGTGGCGGTGGACTTGGTGATATACACCGGCAGGATGGCGGGTTTGACGAGAGAAGCAATCTCCCATAACGCCCGGTTGGCAGCCTGGTCGGCTCGGGTGATGGCGTTCTGGTTCTCCACCATTTTCATGAAGTCGCCGAAGGCCGACAGACCAACCAGAACCAGTACCGACATGAGTGACGCGGCCAAAACCACTTCGACCAGCGTAAACCCTTGTTTGTGCGATGTCTTCATCGTCTTTCTCCACTCTCGTCCAGCCACCGGGACCGGCACGGGCGACAGCCGCTAGAGACCAACTACCGAAGTGGCGGTCACGATATAATACCGGGTCAGGGACACAAGCGCGTTGGCGCTTTCCGGCGGATAGGCGAAACCCGGTGTGAGTCCGTTCTTATCGGCATTCATGGCGTCTTCGTTGGCGTAATACCGCACCGATACGCGGAGCGGAAGGCTGCGCAACCCGCTGCCACCGTTAAATGTACCCGTGAACAGAGTAATGAAATTACTGGTGTTGTAGCCGTCGCCGTCCATGTCGAAAAACTGGTTGTCGGCCGCCGAAACCACCTCGGTGGAGCCGCTCAGGTTCAAGTTGTTCCATTCATAAAAATCGGAAGGCACCTTCGACTCCTCGAGGAACACCTCCATGACGCCACGGCCGAGCGGGTACTGCTGAGCTTCGACGTCAATGTCCGCACCGACAATATTACCGGTGGCAACGCCTGGTACCGGCACAGGGAATTCGTAATACACGACGTTGTATGAAGTGTTCGCTTCCACCTTGATCGGATAGGTGGACGGCATGCCGGAGAGTTTGGCACGCATCTGGCGAAGATAATAGACGAGGCCTTCCGGTGCGCTGGTGACGGTATCGCTGTTGATATTGTCCCGGGCCGCCGCCAGTACCCCGTCCAACTGGGAACTGATGGCTTTGGACCCGGCGACCTCCAGCTCCAACAATCGGCTCAGCTTCACCGTGCTGGCGGCAGAATATAAAAAGGCAACCGAAAGACTGGTGAGCACGGCAAAGCCAACCATAACCTCGATCAGGGTCATACCGCTACGCCCCGTCCGGGGAGATATTCCAGCCACGTTACTGTGATACCTACCAGGGTACATTTTCATTGCATATCTCCATCCATCCAGGATTGGAAAAAAACTTCAATACTGGACTATAGCAAGCTCCGTGCCACAGTTCCGAGGAATCCCGCATCTTACCTATTCGCTTGTAACTCCTGATTTTGCACTGGTCAATACCTTTCGGACAGAAGGTTTTCCGCAGTCCGATGCCGAGGATCAGGGTTTTCGGTTACGATTCAGTAACATATCCCTCTCGGGCGAGGTGAGCGGTGTGGCCGATGAGAAATGCGGATTTTCCAGCCCAGCGGCAACTAGCAATTCAGTAGCCCGTGAAATTATCTCCAGTTACGCGCACACCAGAATCGGTCACGGTCCAGCGGGGGTCAGCCGGCCACGGTGGACCGTTACCTATTGGTATCACTTATTTCGATAAAGTTGCATGGCCGCCGTGGTATTTCCGGTCGGGAAACCAAATAAGGGCGCCATAATGGCGCCCCTTGATACCCGATCTTATGCCCAAACGTGGTGCCGGACTTCGTAGTTCGTCCAAGACTGTTTTCTGAACGGTGCGTACCCATACGAATGGACCGAGGTGATGGGCACCGACAGTACGCATGGATGCTCAACTAGGGGCCGACCTCAGACACGAACGGAGGCTGGTAAAAATCGCTGTCCACTTCGCCTGGAGTCGACATGATGACCGTACCGGCCCCGGACGGGACGGTCTGGTTGTACCCGACCACATCGGGAAGGTCGGACGGATCGCTCGGGACGACGGGATCGGAATTATAGGATTCGTAGCCCATCGGCAGGTAGGGCTGCGGACCGCTGTCGCCGTCATAGTAGTCGTAATAGGGATCGTTTGCGGCCGACAGCGAAGGTTGTCCGGTGGGGACCATGGCCTGCCCCGTGGCCTCCTGCTGTTGCCGCAGGCCTTCCGCGATCTCGAGATCGGTCAGAATCCGGATTTGATCCACATTCAGGACGTTGGCGATAGCTCCGGAAGCCGATTCGATGGCGCCATTGACCCAGACCCGGCGGCCGGCAAAATCCTGAAGGCTATACCTGTCGCTCCTGAGGTAAAAGCGGATCTCACCGCCTTTCGAAAGCCGAAAGCTGGCGGGAGCGGCTCCGACGCGGCCGATGTTTTCCACCCAGCCGGTATAGCCGCCGTACACGGGATCCGGCGGAGCCCAGGCGGCGGACCCGATGCTGGTGGTGGCGCTCGGGTAGTAGAACTGAGAGGCGATCTCTTCGTCGATGGCCCGCAACCGGGCTTCGAGGTCGTCCAGCGCCTCTTCCAGCTGACTTACACTGCGTTCCTCTTCTTCCTGCATGCGGACGAAATTCTCCCGTTCGCGCCTAACATAGGCTTCTTTGATTTCCAAGGCCCGCTTGTCGTCGGCGGAAAGAGCCGGCTTCCCGGCCGCATCGGGACGGCCCGCGTCGAGATCCACCGCCGGGTTAACCGGCGGCGGTTGCGAATCGGCTACCACAGGTTCGCCACCATCCACCCGCACGTATTCGGCAAAGACATAGGCCCGGGCCGATTCTGGAGCGGCAATGCGGTACCATTGGCCCCGTTCCTGTTTGATGACGACGGGGTCGCCCTTGTTCAGCTTGCCGACGATGGTGGACTTGTCCCAGTAGAAGGCATGGACATCGGTGTCGTCCTGGTTGACGATGCCGGGCAGTCCGACCTCGGGAATCTCACCGGTGATATCGGCTTCGACGAAGTTTTTATGAATGCTGGCCAGTTGATCGGCCGGATAGACGATCTTGTACCAATCACCGTTTTTGGCCAGGACGGTCACGGGCATGCCGGTGGTCAGAACGGCGATGGATTCGTACTGGGTATGGGGGCCAGCCCGAACGTTGACCCGGCCTCCAGTAATCTTTGCCGGCCGCGGCACTTCCGGCTCGGCGGGCGCCACCGCCGTCGCCGCATCGGCACTGTCGATGTCGGCCGGAAGAGGGCTGGCGGGAGCGGGGGAGCCAGAAACGGGCGGCGGCGCCAACGGCGGTGCGGCCGGCACCAGGGCGGAACCTTCCGCCGCCGGCGGCGGCGGGGCCAAAGGCGGAACCGCTGGCGGAACCAGCGGCGACCGGGCGGGGCTTTCCGCCACCGGCGGTGGCGGCCCGCCGGGAGGCGGCGGCGGCAACAAACCTGGGGCGGCGGGAGCCGATACCGGGCTGGCTGATGGCTGGATCAACGGAGACAGGGCGACACTTTCCGGGGGAGAAAGGGACATATCGTCGGCGTCGTCGGTAAGGGGCGGTGGCAGCGGCGGCAAGTCGCCGAACTCAAACTCGCCGGCGTTGGCCCCGGCTGCCGTTGCCAGCACGGTCAAGGCCAGAATCAACCCCACCACACGTTTCCGCATCTCATTCCTCCTTGCGAACAATCGCAGGTCCGTCCGTCGACGGCGATGGTGTCGCGGGGCTCGTTCGCGCACACTGCCCGCCAGACCCTCAAACCCCGGTTGTGCGACCTCGCCCGCGACCGCGGACGGGGCCGAAAAGGGGTAGTACGAAATTCTTTGCTTCCCAGGGCAAACGTCTATATTATCGGCCCAAGTGGTTTTCTCTTTCAACCTTTTTCAGGATTCTTCCACTTTTATGGGACAAGTACCGGTACCAAATCCGCAGGTTATCGTTATCGGCGGCGGCCACGCCGGTTGCGAGGCCGCTCTCGCCGCCGCCCGCCTCGGAGCGCGAACCCTGTTGCTTTCCATGGATCCCGACCGGATCGGGCATGTGTCCTGCAACCCAGCCATCGGCGGCGTCGGCAAGGGGCAACTGGTTCGTGAGATCGACGCGCTGGGCGGGATGATGGCCCTCGCGGCGGATCATAACGCGTTGCAATTCAAGATGTTGAATTCCAGCAAGGGTCCCGCCGTCCGCAGTCCGCGGGCCCAGGTGGATCGCTGGCGGTACGGGCAGTGGGTGAAAACGTACCTGGAAAACCAACCAAACCTGTCGCTGCGCCTGGATCAGGCGGTGGGCATCGTGGTCGAGAAAGGACGCATCCGGGGGGTGCAGACGTTTTTTGGCCAAACCATTCCTTGTCAGGCGGTGGTTGTCTGCTCCGGCACCTTTGCCGGCGGCATTCTCCACTGCGGTGAAATCAGATGGAGCGGGGGACGGGCCGGCGAGCCAGCGGCGACCCAGCTATCCCAGTCCCTGAAAGCGAACGGGCTGGATCTGTTCCGACTGCGCACCGGCACCTGTCCCCGCATTGACGCACGGACGGTGGACTTCGCCCGGTTGCGGCCAGAACCGGGCGACAGGCCGCCAACCTATTTCAGTTATGAGACCGAGGACGTTCCGTGTCCGGATATCCCTTGTTACGCCACCTGGACCACCGAGGAAACCTTCCGGATAGTACACGATAACCTGCACCTCTCGCCCCTGCACACCGGGGCCGTCGCCGGAGAAAGCCCCCGGTATTGCCCCAATTTCGAAACCAAGGTGGCGCGGTTCCCGGAAAAAAAATCCCATCACCTGTTCGTGGAACCCGAAGGCGGCGCCTCCACCGAATGCTATCTCAACGGCCTGTACCTCTCCCTGCCGCCGGCAATTCAGGAACAGGTCGTCCGGTCGATTCCCGGCCTGGAAAACGCCGCCATCGTCCGGTTCGGATACTCAGTGGAATACGACGCCGTCCGTTCCACCCAGTTGCGCGAAACCCTGGAGACCAAAGCCATCGCCGGCTTGTTCACCGCCGGTCAGGTAAACGGCACCTCCGGATACGAAGAAGCAGCCGCCCAGGGCCTGATCGCCGGCGCCAACGCCGGATTGATGGCGCTCGGTCGGGAGCCCTTCCGCCTCGGCCGGGATCAAGCCTATATCGGCGTGCTGGTGGATGATCTGACCATCCGCGGCACCGACGAGCCGTACCGCCTGTTCACCAGCCGGGCCGAATACCGTCTCCTCCTCCGCCAGGACAACGCTGATCTCCGACTGACCCGTTTAGGAGCCGCCGTCGGGCTGGTGTCCGCCGACCGCCGGGAGCGGACGGAAAGGCTGGCGGGCGAGATCGAAACGGGCCGGGCCATACTCCGGCGGATCCGCGATGGGGCCGGCGATACCCTGGAGACCGTCCTGCGGCGCCCGGAAACCACCTTGGAGGACCTGACCCGCGACCAACCGGAATTGGCCGCCCTGTCTCCTCGGGCGAAGGAACAGCTCGCCATCGACGCCACCTATGAGGGGTATATCGCCCGTCATCTCCGTCAGATAGAGCAATTGGAAAAACACCGCCGCGTGCGTTTGCCGTCAGGCTTCGACTATGGGGCTGTGAACGGCCTCAGCCGGGAAGCGTCGGAGAAACTCAGCCGCTTCCGGCCCGAAAATCTGGATCAGGCCATGCGGATTTCCGGCGTCAGTCCCGCCGATGCGGCCCTGCTCCTGGTGTGGCTGGAACGCCACCGGTCGGAACCGGTTGCCGATCCGCCGGTTGGGGTTTGCTGATTGCATGCCCGTTCCATCCCTATACAATTGATCCAGCCTTCGGCCAGGCGGCGACGCCGTGAGGGCACGAGAGGGGAGGCACAGCCCGCGGTTGGGTTACTGGTGCCTGATTCATTCACAGAGCGGAGAAAAGGAACCGCATGCGCATACGATGCCCGAATACCGAGGCCTTCCTCGAACTGCCCGGCGACAGTTCCGACAGCCTGGAATTTTCCTGCCCGGCCTGTGGCCAGACGCACCAGGTGTTCGTCACCATCACCAACCCCGGAGACGAACCGATCCCACCTTCAGCCGCCACCCGCTCCGTTGCCACGCCCCCTTCCCACCCGACCGGATCCCGGCCGATGCTGGTGAAGGAATCACTGCAAAGTGTTTCCCAACCGGACACGAACCCACCGGCTGGGGTGGATCTCGGGCTGGCCGCCGATCCGGTGGGGCGGAGACAGTACCTCGAGGCCACGGCGGATCCGGTTCCGGCGGCACCGGCCGGCGCCGACCATCGGCTTCCGCCGACCCCTGCGGGTGATGCGGGGGCCACGGCGCGGGACGAGTTCCTGGTTCCAGACGAAGGGGGTCGAGACCCGGGGGACGAGGAACCGGTCACCGCCGGCCTCCGATCGGACGCGGCCGCCCTGCCTCACCTGGCCAGCCAAACCGATACCGCCGGCACCGACAGCCCGACCTTACCGGCCGCTCCATCAACGCCACCGACCGGACGGGCGCGGTCCTCCCATCCGCTGCTGTGGCTAGCGGCGCTTGCTCTCCTGGCCGTCATCGGCTACCTGGGCTGGCAGCAGTACCACTACCAGGCGAGTCTGGACGCCGCTGCCGCAGCTCTCGATCGCGCCGACGGGGTTTGGTCGGCCGGTGAAGTCGATGCCACCGCCGCCCTGGTGACGGAGGCGGAACAGCAGTTGCGGCACGGCGACGCCCTGCCCACGGCCCGGTCCTGGATCAATGTCCTGGCCGAAAGTTCTACCCTATTCACGCCTCTGGACGACCCGGCCGACGGCCTGCGCGCCCGCGCCGCCCGCCATCGGGATCGGGAAAGGGTTCTCCAGGAATTCCGCTCCTTACTCCGCCAGGGGGATACCGACCACCTGGCGGCGGTGCTGGAAAATGGACGGAGCCGGGCCGGCACTGACGCGACGCTATTCACCGTAATGCAACGCGATGTGGTAGCCGAGGCCCGGCACCGCCTCGACCGCGAGGCCGAAACGCTTTCCCCCGACGAGGCGGTCGCCCGCATCGAACGCGATCGCGGTCGGCTGCACCCAGTTTTGACGGATGCGGTAGGCCTGGAATTCAGCGAACACCTTGACGCCCTGGTGGCGGCCCAGCAGCAGCGGGCCGAGGAAGTGCTTCGGGCGGAGATAGTGGATATCGCCAGTCAGGCCGCGGCCGGCAATGCGGAGGCCCTGGTCCGGTACCGGGATCTGGAAAGCCGAATTCGCTACCGGACCGGTGGTGCCCTCCGCGACGCCATCGGTTCCATGGCCGACGGGGCCGACCTGCCCGCCTTGGATCAGCTAGCCCGCCTGTCGGCGGAAGTGGACCAGGCAGTGACAGCCCGACCTTACCGGCCGCTCCATCAACGCCACCGACCGG
>JAJBSZ010000440.1 GCA_020861125.1 Planctomycetota bacterium
GCTTACAGTTCCAGTCCCCGGCGCATGTAGGTGACGATGAGACTGATACCCAGCACCAGGGCGAAGAAGATCACCAGGAGCGCCGACGCGTAGCCGAAATTGAAATACTGAAAACTCATCTGGTAGGTGTAGATGTTGAGCGTTTCCGAACTGTAGCCTGGCCCGCCCATGGTCATGGTGTAGATGATGTCGAAAGTTTTCAGGCAATCCACCAGGCGGAGCAGGGCGGCGACGCCGATGGTGGGGGCGATCATCGGCAGGGTGATGCGGAAAAAGATCTGCAGGGACGACGCGCCGTCCACCAGGGCGGACTCGTAGGGTTCGCGGGACAGGGTGGCGAGGCCGGCGATGACGATGAGAGAAATGAGCGGCGTCCATTCCCAGATGTCCACCAGCACCAGGGAAGGGATGACTGTGCTGGAGTCGGTGATCCAGCGGGTGATGCCCCCCAGGGCCGGGCCGAGACCGGCGGCGCGGATGACGTAATTCAGGACGCCGGCGGTGGGCTCGAAAATGAGGAGCCAAACCATGGCGATGGCCACCGGCGTCGCCATCATCGCCATGAGGAAAATGGAACGGGCGACGTGCTTGCCCCGGAAGTCCCGGGCGTCGAACAGCACGGCGATAAGGACACCCAGAATTATCTCCACCGTCATGGCCAGGGCGGTGAAGTAAAAGGTGCGCCACACCGATCCCCAGAAGCGGTCGTCGCTGGTGAAGATGTCGATGTAGTTTTTCAGGCCGACGTAGTCGACGCTGCTTCCGTGGGTGAGGCTCCAGTTGGTGAAGGAGAGGTAGATGGTGTAGCCGAGGGGAAACACCATCATCGCCAGGATAAACACCACGGCGGCGGAGGGGAACAGCCAGAAGGCGTTCCTGTCCCGCCAGCTGCCGAGATCGCCACGTCCTTGCATCATGCTCGCTCCTTGGCCGGAAAGCGTGTGGTGCCGTACCTTAGCCGCAGCCTAGTCCTCGGGCCGGGCCTGGCGGCGGCTGGACATGCGGATGGGGCCGATGACGCCCAGGAGCGCCTTGCCGCTCTTCGGGTCGAAATACCGCACCGATTCCATCGCCGGCGTCACCCGGATGGTCTCGCCCACCCGGTAGCCGTGGTGCTGTTCGACCCGGGCGATGAGGTTCTCCCGGTCGTCGTCATTCCGGGACATGTACATGTGGGCCTCGGCGCCGAGCTCCTCGATGACGGTGATGTGGGCGTTCAGGATGTTGTCCTGCACCCCTTCCGGCGCGATGCGCATGTGCTCGGGCCGGATGCCGACGATGACCTCGGGCGACGACGCCTTGGCCAGGAATTCCCGGTGCTCGGGCGCGGCGGCGAAACGGTAGCCGTCCCCTTTGACCAGGATGTCGTCGCCGTGTTTTTCCAGGGTGCCGTCGAGGAAATTCATCGGCGGCGACCCGATGAAGCCGGCGACAAAACGGTTGCAGGGGTGATCGTAGAGAAGGAGGGGCGAACCGATCTGCTGGATGAACCCGTCCTTCATCACCACGATCTTGTCCCCCATGGTCATGGCTTCCACCTGGTCGTGGGTGACGTAGATCATGGTGGCCTTGAGGCGGTTGTGCAGTTTGGATATTTCCGTCCGCATCTGCACCCGCAGCTTGGCGTCGAGGTTGGACAGCGGTTCGTCGAAGAGAAACACCTTGGGATTGCGGACGATGGCCCGGCCCACGGCCACCCGCTGGCGCTGGCCGCCGGAGAGGGCTTTCGGCTTGCGGGACAGGTACTCCTCGATGGAAAGGATTTTCGCCGCCGCCTGCACCCGCCGATCGATCTCCGCCTGGGCGATGCGGCGGATGCGCAGGCCGAAGGCCATGTTTTCATAGACGGTCATGTGGGGGTAAAGGGCGTAATTCTGGAACACCATGGCGATGTTCCGCTCCTTGGGCGGCAGTTCGTTGACTCGGACGCCGTCGATACGCAGCTCGCCCGAACTGATGTCCTCGAGGCCGGCGATCATCCGGAGGGTGGTGGATTTGCCACAGCCGGAGGGCCCGACAAACACCACGAATTCCTCGTCGTCGATCACCACATTGGCGTTTTCCACCGCCTTGACCCCGCCTTCGTACACCTTCTCGATGTTCACCAATTCGACTTTTGCCATACGCGGTTCCTTCCTGATAGTACGGGATCGCGGTGAGATGCGAGGACGACGGCCGGTAGGCTGCGGGCAGTGCAACCGGGGCGCGAACGCGAGGACGGGGGCGCGATCGGGAAGGCGGGCGCCGTGCGGTTGCCCTGGTCCGCCATCCTGGAGCCGCCGCTACCCGTCGGTGTTCAGGAACGCTGGTAAACGAGTCACGTGTTGTTGGCTGCTTTGGGAAGCGCGAATACTCCGCGTACGTGTAATACCGCATGCCCGACGGGCTGTCAAGAGTATTTCCGGCCGGCCGGCGGGCTCGGACAGCGCCCGGAACGCGAATACGAATGCGCCGGGATGAGGCGTTCAGACGGTGAACAAACCCGCTGACGTTGCCGTGTCTTATCCGCCGGCCGGTTATTTTGTCGGCTTCATCGGCTGCAGCAGGCGGATGGTGGTTCGGCCCAGACGGTGGACGAAAAAGGCGTTCAGGGCGCCTTCGCCCAGTTTGGGGGCTATGGTGCGGGCGAGGCCGGAGCCGATGCCCGCCAGAGTGGATTCACCAAACATCTCCGTCAGTTCCTCGCCGGCGGCGGCGGTGGCCCAGCCGGCGGCCTCCTCGCCCACCCCGGCGATGAAGGCGGCGATAATGGCCCGGTTGAGGATCACCAGAGTCGCGGACCGGTTACTCCGGACGTTGTAGATCGCGCACAGGTCCCGGATCATTTTCATGGTGATCCCGACGATGAGGGCGGCGTCGAGGAGGGGCAGGGGCGAGGCCATGACGCAGCCGGCGGCGCGGACGGACCAGGAGCGGATCCGGTGCCGGGCCGCCCCGTCCAGGGCGGCCTGAAAATGTTTCTCGAAGGATTTCAGCCAGGTATGGCTGTCGGTATTGAGCTGGAGCAGGTACTGGCGTTGTTCCGCCAACACCTTCTGTTCGGCCGGGGTCAGGCCCGCCTGCCGCATCGGTTCCGCCGCCGGCCCGTCCAGCGGGTAAGCCTGCAAATACCGGGTGAGTTCCTGCCGGGCCATCTGCAGATGGGCCAGGCTGTTTTCCTGGCTTTGGGCTCGCCGGCGCAGGTCTTCGAGGGTGGCGAGATCCACCTGGTGGACGACCCGGAGTCGAAACCAGGCGCGGAGTATGCCGGCGGTGAACACGATGATGCCGAGGCAGAATGCCGCCAGCGGCAGGAGTAACGCATACTCCAGCCAGGCGGGCAGGGTGGCGGCGAGGGCGAGGGTGGCGGCCACCTGACTGCAGACGAGAAAACCAAACAGGCAGACGAGAAACAGGGTGACGAAACCTGTCCAGGTGACGAGGCGGTCAGTCACCGCCCGCTCCAATTCCCGCGCCGGCGGCGGGCTGTCGGCCGCCACCGTGGCGGGATCCACCGCCGCCGGTTCGACATCGGGAACGTTTTGCGCACACTCCCCCGGGCGGTGCCGGGCGGTGGCCTGGGTGGCGGCGTCGGGCGATGGCGGAGGCTGATATTGGGCCTGGCCGTCGGCAGGAGGCGGCTCGGCCGGAGTGGTCACGGCAGGACCGTCCACCAGAATCGGTGGGACGTCGGGCTGGTCCAACCGGGGTTCATTGGGGTTTGTCGGCATGCATCCTCCCTGGACCGGGTCAGGAAATTATAAAATCGAAAATATGTTCCAGTCCCCGCTGTTTCGGCGCCTGAAACCGGTTGGTCAACCGCGGCGGCAGTAGCCGGGGAAAGCTGAACCGCGGATCTTCCGGCTCCCAATGGTCGGGCCATTTTTCCGGCACCGAGGGCACCCGGAAGACGTTCGACGCACCGTCCCAGGCGGTGATCCCCCGGAGCGCCTTGCTGCCGTCCGTCAGGGTGAGGCTTTCGGCGCACACCCAGGCCGAGGCGGTAAAGGGCTCGTACCGTATTTTCGACTGCCTGCTCTTGGCCTGGCGCATCATGGATTTCAGGAGTTCCGCCAAATGGTCGTTGTCCGATTCGTGGACCATATCCGCCTTGGTGGCGATAAAGGCGGCCTTGTCCACGTTGGTGGTGAACCAGCCGGAGGGATGGATGATGCCGGCGAGGGAAAGGAGGAGGTCGACCGCATCGTTATACCGGCCGCTGCCGCCGGAGAGGATGCCCGGAATGTCGATGAGGACCAGGAGGGTATCGCAGCCGTTTATCGCCTGCCGCAAGGGCAGCACCACCGTTTTACGGTAGTGGGCGAAATGGTTGGCGAACTGGCTGGTCAGTTCCGGGTTGGCGGTCCGGTAGGCCTCGGACAGGGGGGCAAACTCGGCGTTGGGCAGGCCGGTTACCCGGTCGCGCCCCTGATTGGCAAAATCGGACCGGCCGAACTGGCTGCCGGTTTCGTGGTCGAGCATGAAGGTGGACGGAGTGATGAACTGCTTCTTCTGGTGGATCTGGGCGGTCAATCCCTGTTTATAACAGGCGAGCAGCGCCGCCGCCGGTGGCGGCGGGGTTGCGGCCATGAGAGCGCGGTACTCTTCCATCAGCTGGTCAATGGTCCACCGCTGGATCATGGCGTCGGACCAATCTTCGAACGTCGTGGCTTCGGCGATGGGCACGTCGGCCAGCCGTTCGCCGGGAAAATCGAGAAATTCCCAGACCACATCCCGGCTGAGCCAGGCTCGGCGCAGAACCGTGTTAACCAGCCGGGTGGGCAGGCCCAGCTGGCTGTAGTCGAAGGAGCAGGCATAGCCGTACACATCCCGGGTTTTTTCCGGCCAGCGAATGTCCCGCGATTCGATCATTTTTGCCCGAAGTTGGGCCCGCGGCAATTTGGTGTATTTCGAATTGACCCGCCGTTCCCGGAAATTACCCAGCTCCGCCATGCCGCCGATGGGAAATTGGTGCGGATCGAATTGTTCGATATGCTGCAGCAACGAGAGGAGGAACACCGTTTTGCCGGACCCCGCCAAACCGGTGATGGCGATTTTTCGCTTGTGATCGAGCCAACGCATCTAGGCTTCCTTCTCGCAGATTGGTCGACGCATTGTCCAGCCATCGCGGACAGCGTCGCCACCTGCGACGGGGCCGCGCGTCCGCCCGGCTGGCGGTTCCGGGTCAGCGTTCGGTGGTGGTGTCGTAGCGGGGATAGCTGCCCAGCCAGACCAGGTCGTGTTTTTCGATCAAATCCTTGTCGCCGATGTCGCCGATGTGCCCTTCGAATTCGATATAAAACCAGGTCTCGAAGTTGACGGCGTCGTCCATGGGCCGGGACTCGATCTTGGTGAGGTTGACGCCGTGTTCGCGGAAGCTGGACAACAGCGTTTCCAGACCGCCCGAGACGTTGGGCACCTTGGCGAACACGCTGGTCTTGTCGTTGCCGCCGGGGGGCGGCTGTTCGTGCCCGAGGATAAGAAAGCGCGTCTTGTTGCGGGCGTCGTTTTCGACGTGCCGGAACAGGATGGGAACGCCGGCCTGGGTGGCGGCGATTTCCGCCGACAGCGCGCCGCCCGTGGCATCCTCCGCCGCCCGCCATACCGCCTCGGCGGTGGAAGACACCGGCGTGCGCACCGCCTTTTCCAGCGCCGGCTGGTTCAGGAACTCCGAACATTGGAGGAATGCTTCCCCCTTCGAGTAGATGGTCCGGATGTCTTCGAGGTTGTCGATGGTGGCGGAAAAGACGAAATGGATCGGCATGGCGATCTCACCGATGATCAGGGGGATCCGGGCCGCGCCCAGCAGATCCACCGTTTCCCCGACAATGCCCTGCAGGGTGTTTTCCACCGGCAGCACGGCGTAGTCCACCGTGCGCTTGGCGATCCAGGAAAACGCGCCGGAGATGGTGTGGGTGGCGATGAGGTCGGCCGAGGTGCCGAACTTGTACAGGGCGGCCTGTTGGGTGAACGTCCCTTCCGGACCGAGGTAGGCGACCCGCAGCGGATTCTGGGCCTGGCGCGAGGCGGAGAAGATTTCCCGCCATGCGGCCATGACCGCCTCCTCCGCCAGGGTACCGTCGTTGTGGGCCCGCAGGCGGTCGAGGATCTCCATTTCCCGGGCCTGGTCATAGATGGGGATGCCCATGGACCGTTTCACCTCGCCCAGCCGCGAAGCCAGCTTTTGGCGTTCGGTGAGGAGCGCCAGGAGGCGGTCGTCGACCCCGTCGATGGCGTGCCGCAACGCTTCGATCTCTTCCATGTGGTTTGTCCGTTTCTCTGCCGGCGCGTGGCCGGTGGGCGACAGGTGACGGGCCCGCCCGGGCGCCAGCCAATACTCCCTGGCGCCGGGGGGAGGCGGGCGCGATCGTGGTCTCGGTCCGCCTGCCGTTCCTGGGGCAGCATAGGCTTTTTCCCCGCTTTTGGCAAGGGCCGCTCCGCCCCGTCTTGCTTTTTGTCCCCCGGCCGGTACAATGCCCGTTTTTCCCCGGGCGGCAACAGCAGATGAATCTCAATCCACAGCAACTGCGGGCGGTGCATCACGCCACCGGTCCCCTCCTCATCCTCGCCGGCGCCGGCACCGGCAAGACCCGGGTGATTACCGAACGCATGGCCCACCTCCTGGATCAGGGCGTCCGGCCGGAGAACCTCCTGGGCGTCACCTTCACCAACAAGGCCGCCGCCGAGATGCGGTCGCGGCTAACCAAGATGGTCGGCCGCCGCCACCGGCTGAAACACCTGGTCGTCTCCACCTTCCACAGCCTGGCGGTGCGAATCCTCCGCCGTGACGCCGCCCGCCTCGGCTACACCCCGGGCTTCGGCATCTGCGATTACGGCGAGCAGGCCGCCATCGTCCGGAAAGCCCTGGCCACCGTGCGCGGCGGCGCCACCCTGGCGGTGGACGATGTCCTGCGGCGGATCGGCGCTGGCAAGAACCGCGGCCTGCTGCCCGAGGACTGCCGCCGGCAGGCCATCGAGGAGGACGAGATGGTCCTGGCCGCCGTGTACCGCCGCTACCAGGAGGCGCTCCGCCGCCAGAACTGCCTCGATTTCGACGACCTCCTGCTGCAAACCCTGATCCTCTTCCGGGAGCACGAGGACGCGCTGACCCACTGGCGGGATCGTTTCCGCTACATCATGGTGGACGAATTCCAGGACACCAACGGCGTGCAGTTCGATCTGGTGCGTCTGCTGGCCGCGCCCCGCGACAACCTCTGTGTGGTGGGGGACGACGACCAGTCCATCTACGCCTGGCGGGGGGCGATGGCCGGCAATATCCTGAAGTTCCACGACCGCTACCCCGCCGCCGTCACCGTCACCCTGGAGCAGAACTACCGGTCCACCACCACCATCCTTGCCGCCGCCAACGCCGTCATCCGCAACAACGGCGGCCGCCGGGAAAAAAACCTCTGGTCGGATCTGGGGCAGGGCCGCCGGATCGGGCTCATCCCGTACAATGATCAGCACGAGGAAGCCTGCGGCATCGCCGCGGCCGTCCGCACTCGGGTGGCCGAGGAGGGCGGCCGGCTCCGCTTCGGCGATTTCGCCGTCATCATCCGCGCCAATGCCCAGTCCCGGCCGCTGGAGGACGAATTCCTGGCCGCCCGCATCCCTTTCGAGGTGATCGGCGGCCAGAGCCTCTTCGACCGCAAGGAAGCGCGGGACGTCATGTCCTTTCTCTCCCTGGTGGCCAACCCGGACGCCGACAACCATCTCCTCCGGGTGATCAACGTGCCGCCCCGGGGCATCGGCGGCAAGACCGTGGACGCCCTGAGCGCCCATGCCGCCGGCAACGGCGTCCGCCTAGCCGACCTCTTGGCCCGGCCGGAAACGGTGCCGGGGCTGACCGCCCAGGCCACGGCGGCTTGCCGGCGTCTGGCCGACCAGATCGCCGGCTGGCGGGAGCGGGTGCGGGAGCACGGCTTCGACGGCCTGGTGGAGTACATCCTCGCCGACACCGCCTACCAGGAGGAGCTCGCCCATCTCTACCGCGACCCGCTGGAGAGCGCCTCGCGCTGGCGGGAAGCGCTGGAGGTGGGGGAGTCACTGGCCGCCTTCGCCGCCGCCAACCCGCAGGCGGACCGGCTGGCGGTGCTGGCGGAGTTTTTGGGCGACGCGATGCTGGCCGGCCGCCAGGAGAGCGGCCGGAAGGCGCCCGACAACGCGGTCCGCATCATCACCGCCCATTCCGCCAAGGGCCTGGAATTCCCGGTGGTGTTCATCCCGGGGCTGGAAGAGGAGATCTTCCCCCACAAGAACGCCATCGAGGCCGATACGGTGGAGGAAGAGCGGCGGCTGTTTTAAGTGGCCATGACCCGGGCGCGGCGGGAACTGGTCCTCACCTGGAACCGCGGCCGCCTGAGCCGCGGCAAAGAAAAGCCCCGCCTTCCCAGCCGTTTTTTGGCGGAGATCCCGGAGGAATATCTCGAAACGGAGGAGACGCCGACCCGTCGCGAAGAAGCCCTGGATTGGCTGGCTGGCCTGAAAGCGCGCCTGGGCGGCGACCCCGGCGCCGACGAGGGCCTGGCCGGCTAGTACTGCAGGTGTAGGCAGTAGGTG
>JAJBSZ010000195.1 GCA_020861125.1 Planctomycetota bacterium
GCATTGGGCATCATCATGGTCATCAATACCTCCATCGGCATGATCACGCCGCCCATGGCTGTCAACCTCTTCGTAGCCAGCGGCATCTCGGGCGTGTCCATTCCGCGCATTACCCAGCGCATCCTGCCGTACTTCTTCCTGCTGATCGGCCTGATACTTCTCTTCACTTTCGTGCCGGGGATCATCACCCTCTTCGCCTAGACTGCGGTGGGCGGTAGTAACGAAACGGGGCGCTCGCCCGAGCGCCCCGCGATTTCACCGTTATTGTGTGGTCCGTCAACCCGCCGTACCCGCCGGGAAGGAACAGCCGGCGATGCCGCACCCGGCGCAGTGGCCGGGGGCGCAGGCCGGGGTATGCATTTCCCGCCTCGCTGTTTCCAGTTCCCGCTCCAGAAAATCCTTGGAAACCCCGCTGTCGATATGATCCCAGGGCAGGATCGCGTCTACGGCGATCTCGCGGGTGGCGATGGCGATCGGATCCAGGCCGTGCTCCTGAAACGCTTCGTTCCACAAACCGGGCCGAAAGTGTTCGCTCCAGGCGTCGAGGCGGGCGCCTTTGCGCCAGGCGGAAAGGATTACCTTCCCGAGCCGCCGGTCACCCCGGGCGATAACCGCTTCCAACAGGGACGTCGACACGTCGTGGCCGTGGTAGGCGACCCGTTTCCGGTTGACGCGGGCGGCCAGAAGCCGCTGCCGTTCCGCCCAGATATCCGGGTGGGCGGCGCCGCACCATTGAAAGGCGGTGTAGGGCTTGGGGACAAAATTACTGGCCGATAGATGTACCGCCGGCCGGCCGCCGCCCTTGCCGCTCCGCCGCCTGGCCACCGCGTCGGCCAAGTCGGCGATAGCAACGACATCCGCCTCCGTCTCCGTGGGCAGGCCGATCATGAAATACAATTTAATTTGACGCCAGTTGCGTCGGAATGCCTCTTCGGCGGCAGCCAGGAGGTCATCATTGGTGACGTGTTTGTTGATTACCCGCCGCAGCCGGTCGCTGCCCGCTTCCGGTGCCACCGTAAGTCCTGACTTCCGCACCGAGGCGAAGCGGGCGGGGATGCCGGACAGGGCGTGATCGACGCGGAGGCTGGGCAGTGACAGGCTGACTCCGGCCGGCGCCAATTCACCGTCCAGCAAGCCGACCAGCGAATCGAAGGCGGAATAGTTGGAGGTGCTGAGACTAAGAAGCCCCACTTCGTCGTAGCCGGTGGCGGCGAGACAGGCATGGGCGGCGGCGCGCAGCGTTTCCGGATCCCGCTCCCGGAGCGGCCGGGTGGTGTAGCCGGCCTGGCAGAAACGGCAGCCGTTGGGACAGCCGCGCATGATCTCCAGCACCGCCCGCTCGTGCACCGTCTCGTGGATGGGCACCACCGGCCGGGTAACCTGCGGCACGGCGTTGAGGTCGGCCACCACCCGCCGCCGAACCGGCAGCGGCGCTTCCGGAACGAGGGGAGCCGTCACCACCGTGTCGCCGCCGGAACTGGTGGCGGTTTGGTACAGCGCGGGGGCATAGGATCCGGGAACGGCGCGGGCGATGGCCCGGATCACCGCTGCCCGGTTGTCGGCGGTGATCGGCAGGGCCATCGCGACGATGGCAAGGAGTTCCGGCAGCGCTTCCTCGCCCTCTCCGATACAAAAGATGTCGATGAAGTCGGACAGGGGCTCTGGGTTGAGGCTGGCAGCGCCGCCGGCGATCACGAGCGGTGCGGCGCTCCTCTCCCGTTGGAAACGGGTCAGCGGTATGCCGCCCAAATCCAGCATGGTGAGGACCGATGTGGCGGCCAATTCGTAACAGAGGGAAAAGCCGACCACCTGGCAGTCGGCCAGCGGCGTCGCCGTCTCCAGGGTGGTCAATGGCAGCCCGCGGTCCCGCAGGGCCGCCTCCATGTCCGGGAAGGGTGCGAACACCCGCTCCGCCGCCACCCCGTCCATGGCGTTGGCGACCTCGTAGAGGATGCGCAGGCCGTGGTGGCTCATACCGACGGCATAGACGTCGGCGAACGCCAGAGCGAGGCGCAGTCGGGCGTCCGGTTTGACAATCTGGTTCGGCTCGCCGCCGACATACTGCCCCGGGCCGGCCACCCGCGACAGCGCCGGCGCCAGCCGGGCAAGGGAACTGGTAATTGCGTCGGACATGAAGTATCCATATGGTAACAGACAAAGTACACGGCAACGGTCGGCGATCCGGCCCAGCGCCGGCAACGTCCACCTTGCAAGGAAACCGTATGCACCACTGGCTGGAGGCGGATCGGCCCACCCTACAGGCATTTCTGGCCCACCACGGGCAGCCGGCTTACCGGTGCGATCAGCTCGTGGACTGGCTCCACCGCCAGCGGGTGGACGATACCGCCGCCATGCGCAACCTGCCGCGCGCCCTCCGTGACGCTCTCGACCGCCAGGGGCGAATCCGCCTCCTGACCGAACGAACCCGGCGGGACGCCGCCGACGGCCTTACCGCCAAATGGCTTTTCGCCGCCCCTTCGGGCTCCGGCCCGCCCGACCTGCTGGAAAGCGTCCTCATCATTGAAAGGGAACGGCGGCGGCGCACCGCCTGCGTGTCGTCGATGATCGGCTGTCCCCTCGACTGCGCCTTCTGCGCTACCGGCCGCCACGGGTTTGTTCGCAACCTGACGGCCGGCGAAATTATCGAACAGGCCTACCGCATCGACGCCTGGACCCGAACCCAGGGATCCGGCCACGGGATAACCCACGTGGTGTTCATGGGCATGGGCGAACCGCTCCTCAATCTGGAGCCGGTTCTCCGGGCGGCGGCGGTATTGACCGATGCCGCCGGCCTTGGATTGTCTCGGCGCCACCTGACCATTTCCACCGCCGGCGTCCCGGACGGCATCCGGCGGCTGGCCGCAGCCGGCGGCGGTTACCGGTTGGCCGTCTCGTTACACGCACCGACCCAGCGCCTCCGGGAACGCATCATGCCCGCCGCCCGCCGCTGGCCCCTCGAGGCGTTGTTTCCTGCCATCGACGAATTTTCCCGCACCGCCTCCCGTGACGTCACCTATGAATACTGCCTCATCGACGGCGTCAACGCCGCACCGTCCCAGGCGCGGGAACTCGCCGCCCTGTTGCGCGGGCGGCGCGGCAAGGTCAATCTCATTCCCCTGAATCCGGTGCCCGGGGTCCGCTTCCAACCGCCCGGCTCCCGGACCGTCAGAGCCTTTCAGGACATCCTGCAGGCAGAGGGCATCGCCGCCACCCTCCGCACCGAAAAGGGCGCCGGCATCGACGCTGCCTGCGGTCAGCTCCGGGCGGACGCGGGTGCGCCCGGCACCGGCGGCGGCACCGCCTAGAAGTGCAGGGTGTCGCAGTGCCGGCAGAGGTCGAGGGCATCACGGCCCGCCAGAACCCGATTCCGGAGGTCGACGTAGGCGGACCCCCACCAGGCCTCGGCCAGGCTTTCCCGACGCAGATCCCCCAGCGTCATTTTTCCCACGGCATCGTTGCAGCACAGGCTGAGTTTGCCGTCCGGCCGCACCACCACCTGCCGCGACGGCAGGAGACAGCCGACCGGGAGGGTCTGCGGCAGGATATCCTGTTTGTTGGGCGACTGCCCGCCGCGGCTGGTCATCAGCTCCTGACGATAGCGCATCACCACCTTGGTTTTGCGGTACAGCGCCGGATCCGCTTCGATGACCCGGTTCAGGTCTTCTATGTGCGGCGCCAGGCGGAAATCGTCACAGTAGTTGTTAATGGTGAAGTCGTCGACCAGCGGCGCCAGCGTCTGGAACAGCTCACGGGTCAGCAACAGGCCGTTGGTGTAGATAAAAATCTTTGCCCGGGGCAACATCTCCCGGGCATGGGCGATGAAGTCGACGATGCGGGTATCGAGGAGCGGCTCGTTGTTGGAATACGGATACACCACGCCCTGGTAGTCGAGATCCCGAAGCTGGCCGATGATGGAACGGAACAGATCTTCCGGCATCCGGGCGGCCGGACGCGGATCGAGGTGGCGGTTGACGGGACAGAAACCGCACTCGCCATTGCAGCGGTTGACCGTTTCAATCTCGATATGGCTGAACAACGGATGGCGGCCGTCCCGCCGTAGGCATTCCTCCAGCTCCGCCCGCCGCCGCGTGACAATGCCCTGAAGCTTCCGCACCTTGCGCGGCAGGGAGGCCCGTTTGAGCAACCTGGCGCCGGGCAACACGCCGTAAAGCCGGTAGAGGAGCCGCCGCCCAAGGTTGTATTTGTTCACCAGCATCGCAGGTCAGTCTCCCAGGGTATCGCAATGGCGGCAGAGGGCGAAAGCGTCCCGGCTTTCCAGGAGCCGTCGGCGGGCGTCTTCGTATACTTCGCCGTACCAGGCCTCGAGGACGCTCTGCTGGGTGAGATCGCCCAGGGTGACGACGCCCACGGCATCGTTGCAGCACAGGCTCAGTTTGCCGTCCGGGCGGACGATAAGCTGGCTGGCCGGATAGGTGCAGCCGACCGGCAAGGTCCGGAGACGCGGCCCCGGTTTGTTGGGGGCCTGTCCGCCCCGGCTGGACATGATTTCCCGGCGGTACCGCACCACAATGTGGGTTTTCCGCCACCACTCCGGACGGCTTTCGGCCAGCCGGAGGATTTCCTGGTTTTCCGGGGTGAGGGCGAAATCATCGCAGTAGTTGTTGACGTACAGAAGATCCAGGTTGTCGATGAGAGCCTGGTAGCGTTCCGGGGTAAGGAGGGTGCCGTTGGTGGACAGCATCAGCCGGCAGCCGGGTACTGCGCGCCGGGCGTGTTCGGTGAACCGCTCGATGCGATCATCCAGCAGGCTTTCGTTATTGGAATAGAGGCAGAGTTCGCCCCGGTAGTCCAGAGCGCCCAACTGTTCCATGATCGCCGTGAACAGGTCGTCCGTCATCCGGGTGGCGCGGCGGGGATCGAGGTGGCGGTTGACCGGACAAAAGCCGCACTCGCCGTTGCAGCGGTTGAAGGTTTCAATCTCCACATGGTCGAACAGGGGCGGCCGGCCGTCGCGGTGCCGGGCCTCCTGAATACCGGCGCGACGCGCCTCGAGACGTCGGGCGAAACTGCGGACGCGCAAGGGATGAAACAGGCCCTTGATGCGGCGCACGGGCGGCACCGCTTCGTACAGGCGGCAGAGGCAGCGTTTGACCAGGCCGTACTTGTTCCGGTACATCAGGATTCCCCGAGATGCAGGTTGATGCCGCGCTGGCAGCGGGAGGCGCCGCTGTCGACAGTTGCCGCCAGAAGTTCGTCGTTTTTCTCCAGCCGATCGCGGGAGCGGGGCGGATGGTAGAGGTGACAGCCGAGGCCGGCGAAACGGAGGTTGCGCCGCCGCAAGCCGGCATTGATGAGCCGGGTAACGAATTCGGAATCTTCGCGCCCCCAGCCGACGAAATCCTCGTTGAAGCCGTTGACCCGCAAGAGGTCCTCGCGCCACAGGCCGAAGTTGCACAGGTGGATGCCGCGGATGCCGGTGACCGGCTTTTTCCATAAGGAGGACAGGAAGCGGGAATGGATCACGTTCTTACGGTTGGAGACGCCCGGCGCCAGCGGACCGGGCCAGCCCGTTTCGCCCTGAATAATCCGCTGGCTGGCTGCTTCGTCCAGAATGGCTCGGGAGGCCTGAACGAAGAACCCCGGTGTGGCTGCCGCCAGGTGATCGGCGACGAATTCGGGATGCAGGTAGATGTCATCGTCCATGATCACGACATAGTCCCCGCTCGCCACCGCGGCGGCGCGGTTGCGCATCCGGCCAACCCGATAGCCGTCGTGCTCCAGCCATTCGTGGCGCACCGGCAGCCCCGCATCGGCAAACCGGCGGATAACCGCTGCCGTCTCCGGCCCGGAACCGTCGTCGCCGATGACCACCTCGTCCGGCAGCCGCGTTTGCCGCTGGACGCTGCCGAGAACAGTGGCCAGGGCGTCCGGCCGCTCGTAGGTGACGATGATCAAAGAGAACCGCATTTACCCCTCCCGTCCGGGTCCGGTGTCCCAGCCCGCGCGCTCCGTCGCCAGGAGGGTCACCACCCGATGGTAGACCTGTTCTACACCAATGCCCAGGCGACATGGCTCCCGATCCGGCGGGTGGGTGCAGCCTTGGCACGGGCAGCACGGCTCGCCGGTCCACACGACGTCGGCCTGCCGCGCCGATTCCAGCACGCCCTCCGGGATGGTGCAGGTAAAGATGCAGACGAGATTCCGGAGGCCGCTGTTGCCGGCGATGTGCACCGCCCCGGTGTCCAGCGTCACGAAACACTGCGACGCCGCCGCCAGGGCGGCCGTGTCCAGGAGCGACGTCCGACCGGCCAGGTTCAACGCCGACCCGCAGGTCCGCATTTCCAGCAACTTCTCGATATACTCGTGGTCGCCAGGCGCACCGGTAATGTAAAGGAACGCGTCGTGGCTTGCCTGCAGGCGATCCATCAGCGCCGCAAACCGTTCCGGCGGCCAATTTTTCAACGGGGCCTGGGCCCGAACGCTGAACCCGATCACCGGCCGGCGGCCGGCCGGGCGCAAAATATCGGCGGCGCGCTGCCGCTCCTCCACCCCGATCGGCGGCAGGCTGGTGGTACCCTTGCCGGTCAGCGAAAAGGCGCGGCGGACCGGTTCCTCGAACATATCCACCAGACTGCGATGGGCATCCGGCGAAAACCGCAGGACCCGCGTTGCCAACCACGGCATCCACCAGCGGGGGTGGGTGGCGAGATGCAGCCGGTCCGGGATGATCCGGACGGGAATGCCCGCCAGCCAGGCCACCAGCGCGCTCCGGGCCTTGCGGTCGAGGGAGAGAAAGGTCTCGTACTTGCCACGCACAGCGGCCGCCATGCCCCAGAGACCGCCAACATCGGAGCCGCTGCGGTAGCGGTAGACGTGGAGGTCGTCCAGCAGCGGATGGCCACGCACCACCCCTTCCGCCTCGGCCTTGACCATAAGCCCGATCCGTGCCTGGGGGAAATGGCGGCGGAGCAGATCCAGGGCGGCGGTGGAGCAGACGACGTCACCCAGGTTATTGAGGTTGGAAACCAATACCGATCGCACCACCAGAAGTCCGCCTCGCCCATAGCGTAAAAAAATCACCTCGGCCGCCCGGCCGAAGTGATTGGGAAGTATAGCACGCCGAGTCGTCCGCGCCAACGGCTTTTCGCCGGGACGGTATCAATGCCCCTCGTCGGCCAGCCGGCCGCCGATGGCCTGTTCCACCGCCGCCCGAGCCCGGTCCCGAATTTCCGGCGTGTCCGCCTCGAGGTTAAGGCGCAGCACCGGTTCGGTGTTGGAGGCGCGGATATTGAACCAGTAGCCGTCAAAGTACATGGACAGGCCGTCCAGGTGGATGACTTCCGTCGCCGTAGCCTTGAAATCGTCCTCGACCCGGGCCATGACCGCCGCGGGATCGTCGACCACGAAATTGATCTCGCCGGTGGCGAAGTATTTCCGGTAGGGAGCGATCAATTCGGACAGCTTCTTGCCGCTCCGGGAGATGACGCTCAGGACCGACAGCATCGCCATCTCGGCATTGTCGGTATAGTGCAGGTCGCGGAAGTAGAAGTGGCCGGAAAGTTCGCCGGCAAAGATGGCCTTGTCTTCCCGCATCATCGCCTTGATGAAGGAATGACCGACCCGGCACATCTTGGCGACGCCGCCGAGTCTTTCGATCTCCTCCCTGACCACCTTGGAACTGCGGAGGTCATAGTAAATGGTGGCGCCAGGTTCCATCGCCAGCATTTCGCCGGCGATGAGGGCGGTGATAAAGTCGGCCGGAATGATGGCGCCGGTTTCATCGACATAGGCGCTGCGGTCACCGTCGCCGTCGAAGGCGACGCCGAGGTCAGCCCCGACCTCGCGCACCTTCGCCACCAGGTCCGCCATATTCGAGGCCTTCATCGGATTGGCTTCGTGGTTGGGAAAGTTGCCGTCCGGCTCGAAATACATGGGGATGACTTCGCAGGGCAGTTTTTCAAACAGGCGGGGGAGGAACGCGCCCATTACCCCGTTGCCGGCGTCCACCACCACCGTCAGCGGCTTGATGTTGCCGGCATACTTCAGGAGATTGGCCCGATATTCGCTATAAATGTCTTCCTGACGGATGCTGCCGAGTTTTTCAACGGTACTAAACGCGTTTTTCTCGATCAGCTTTTCCATGTCTGCCAGGCCGGTATCGTAGGCGACGGGGATGGCATCCTCCCGGCACCACTTGCAGCCGTTGTAGGCGGCCGGATTATGGCTGGCGGTAATCTGCACCCCGGCATCCGCCTTGAGGTAGGCGGTGGCAAAATACAGCATGGGCGTCGAGGCCATACCGATGTCGATGACATCGCAGCCAGCCTTGGTGAGTCCCCGCATCATGGCTTGAGACAAGGGAATGCCGGATTCACGCATATCCCGCCCGACCACCGTGGTCCGGCATTTCAGGACCTGCACGGCGGCCTGACCCATGGCCTCGAAAATCCCCTCGTTGACCTGGTCCGGATAGGTTCCCCTGACGTCGTACGCCTTGAATATTCCCATTCCTGCTTTTCCTCCCCGCTTCC